>JAHDVN010000094.1:0-3604 GCA_023384635.1 Thermoanaerobaculia bacterium | reverse complement strand
GGCCGGGCGCCGCCCCCCGGGGGGCCGGCGGGGGCCGGGGCCCCCCCGGGGGGGGGGGCCCCCCCACGCCGAGATCGCCGCGGCCACGGGCGTGGCCGCCGGCAGCGTCCGGGTGCTCCTCTTTCGCGCCCGGCAGAAGCTCGCCGCGCTGCTCGCGCCCGCGGCGGGTCCGTCCTCCCCGGGAGCCCCGCGATGAGCCGAGACCTCTGCCCCGAGACCGAGACGCTCCTGGCCCGCCTCCGCGCTGGAGAGCCGGAGCCCGATCCTGCGGCGCACGCCGCCGGTTGCGCCGCCTGCCGTGACGCCCTCGCCGTCGCCGCGCTCTTCGCCGGCGCCGCCCCGGCGCTCGCCCCGGAGCGCCTCCCCGACCCCGGTGTCCTCCTGCTGCGGGCCCGCATGCGCACCCGCGAGGCCGCGGCCCGGCGGGCGGTGCGGCCGATCGTCTGGGTCGAGCGCTTGACCGCGCCGGTGGTCGCCCTCCTCGCCGCCTGGGGCTGGCCGTGGCTCCGGGAGGGCGCCGCCGGGCTCTTCGCGGCGGAGCGGTGGACCGCCCCGGTGCCGGGGTCGGCCGTCCTCCTGCTGGCGGTGGTCGCCGCGCTGGTGACGGCGCTGGTCGTGCTCGACCTGGCGGGCTCGGAGTCCTGAGCCGTCAGAGGACGCGGCGGAGCCGGTCGTAGCCCGAGCGGCTCACCGGCAGCTTGCGGCCGTCGGCGAGGCGGGCCACCCAGCTGTCCTTCGCGTAGAGGTCGAGACCGACCAGGCGGTCGAGCTGCAGCAGGTAGGAGCGGTGGATGCGCACGAACCGCCGCGGGTCGAGCTGGGCCTCCAGCTCGGAGAGGGTCTGCTGCCGGCGATACGTCTCCTTGCCGGCGTGGAAGTGCAGGTAGTCGTCGCGCGCTTCCACGAAGTCGATCCGCGCCACCGGCAGCACCTGGATCCGGCCCTCCTCGCGCAGCACCACCCGCGAGAGGTAGCCGCCGGCGGGGCGCGCCTCGGCGGCCGCGCGCCGCGCCGCCTCCTGCCCCGACTCGCCGCGGCCGAGCCGCTCGCGGCAGCGCGTGATCGCCGCCGCCAGCCGCTCCGGGTCGATCGGCTTGACCAGGTAGTCGACGGCGTGGACAGCGAAGGCGCGCACCGCGTGCTCGTCGTGGGCGGTGACGAAGACCACCGCGGGCCCCTCTCCGACCAGCTCGAGCACCTCGAAGCCGTCGAGCTTCGGCATCTGGATGTCGAGCAGCAGCAGGTCCGGTGCGAGCTCGCCGGCGAGGCGGACGGCCTCGAACCCGTTGACGGCCTCCCCCACGACCTCGACCCCCTCGATCTCGCCGAGCAGCTCGGCGAGCAGGGCCCGGGCGGGGGCCTCGTCGTCGACGATGAGGGCGCGCATCGCCACCGATGCTAGCTCCCCGCGGCGGGGCGGGCCGGCAGCGCCACGCGGACGCGGTAGCTCTCGGGCGCGGCGCGGACGTCGAGCCGCCCCGCCTCGCCGAAGAGCGCCGCCAGGCGCGCCCGCGCGTTGCCGAGCCCGAGGCCGGTGCCGCGCGAGGGCGGCCGCTCCGGGTCGCACGGGTTCTCCACTTCGATCTCCAGCTCCGCACCCGCGCGGCGGGCGGCGATCCGGATCTCACCCCCCTCGATCAGCTGCGCGATGCCGTGGTGGACCGCGTTCTCGACCAGCGGCTGGAGGAGGAGCGGCGGCACCGCGAGGGTGAGGGTCTCCTCGTCGATCGCCATCGCCACCTGCAGCCGCTCGCCGAAGCGCACCTGCTCGATGGCGAGGTAGGTCTCCGCGAGGTAGATCTCCTCGGAGAGCGGAATCTCCCGCTGGCGGCCGAGACCGAGGCTCTTGCGGAAGAAGCCGGCGAGCAGGAGGCACATCCGGCGCGCCGCCTTCGGGTCCGAACCGATGAGGGCCGAGACCGAGTTGAGGCTGTTGAAGAGGAAGTGCGGATCGAGCTGCGCCTTGAGCGCCTTGAGCTCCGCCTCGCGGGCGAGCAGGTCGGCCTCCAGCGCCTGCCGCTCGGCGGCTCGCGTCCGCTCCTCGGCGGCCGCGAGGTGACACCGGGCCACCGCCAGCAGGTAGCCGAGGGCGCCGACGCTGAAGAAGAGAGCCGCCCCGGCGGCGAAGCGCTCGGGCGCTCCGGGGAAGAGCCCGCCGCCGGCGAGCAGCCGCGCCCAGCCGGCGCCCAGCACCAGCCAGAGGAGGCCGGAGGCGGCGGCCGCCGCCAGCGCGGTGGCGAGGGCGCGGCCGGAGCGGCCCGTCCCGAGGGGCACCGCCGCCACCACGTACCGTGCCGAGACGCACTGCGCCCCGAGCACCGCGGCGAGCGGGAGGGCCAGGGCCGCCGCCTCGGCCAGCCCGCCCGGGGCGGCGAGGGCGAACGCCGCCGCCAGTGCCAGCCCCCCGAGCAGCCAGAGCCCGAGCGGGACGAGCGCCGGGAGCGGCCCTGCGAGACCACGCTCCGCGCTCATCCGTTCTTCACCTCGATGCCGCCGAAGAGGACCTGGCCGCGCACCGTGAGGAGCCCGGTGGGCTCCCCCGTCACCCGGCGCGTCTTGTCCTCGAAGCCGCCGAAGATCGGCAACACGTCGCCCGCCACCTTCCAGCCCTGCGGCACCGAGATCTCGATGGCACCGAAGGCTGCGAAGACGTCGAGCGTCGCCCCGTCGGACGGAGTCGCCGCTTCGGTGAGGTCGAGCTCGCAGCCGCCGAACGCCGCCGTCAGGCTGCCGCCGCGGAAGGCCTGCGAGCTCGAGCGGCGCACGCTCGCGCCGAAGAGCGCCATCGCGTCGACGGTGGCCCCGCCCTCGCCCGCCTCGGCCGGCCGGGGCCCGAGGAGCGCCCGTCGCACCAGCGTCACGCCGAGCAGGAGGAGCAGCACCGGCAGCACGAGGCTGCCGAAGTCGAGCGGGATGGGCACGCCCGCGAAGCGCAGCGCGAGGAGCGCGCCCACCGCGGCCCAGATCAGCGCCCAGCCACGGCTGCGATGCAGCCAGCAGGCCCCCGCGAGGGCGAACGCCCCGACCGGCCAGAGCTGCCGGAGATACGGATCGGCCTCCGCCAGGATGCCGGTGTTCTCGAGCAGCAGCAGGCTGCCGAAAGCGAGGACGACGACCCCGACCACGAGCCGGGGGGAGAAGAGACTGCGCCGCTCAGCGGACATCGTCCGCCTCCTTTCCGCGCCCCTCGAAGAGCGCTTCCAGCACCAGAATCACACCGACGCCGACCACGAGCAGCGGCCAGGAATCGGTCCAGCTCAGACCGAAGAGCCCCCAGACGTTGACCGCGCCCCAGGAGCCGAGCAGGACGAACCAGAGGCCGAGCAGCCGGCCGCCCTGGCCGGTCGGCCAGAGGAGCCGCGCGATGCCGACGGCGATCACCACCGCCGGCCAGAGCTTCCAGATCGACGGGAGAAAGGCGACGAGCTCGAGGGCGCGGGCGAGCAGCAGGACGCCCCCCGCGATGAACAGGATCCCCACGAGGAGCCGCGTGGGATCGGCGGGACGGGTGAGTGTCATCGTTCATTCGCCTCCTGCCGCCGGCTCGGATCTTCCCCCGGCGACGGCGCCAAGGTACCGCCCCGCCCCCGCCGCCGGAACCGAT
>JAHDVN010000563.1 GCA_023384635.1 Thermoanaerobaculia bacterium | reverse complement strand
CACCGCCCGCAACCTGGGCGGCGCGGGTGGCGACGCCGAGGGGGAGGGGCGGCAGCTCTCCGAGACGGTGGTGCGGCGGGTGCTCGAGAGCCGCGAGCCGGTGCTCGCGGTCGACGCGATGTCCGATTCCCGCTTCGCCGGCGCCTCCTCGATCGTGGCCTCGCACATCGTCTCGATCCTCTGCGTGCCGCTGGCGATCCGCGAGCGGCTGATCGGCGCCATCTACATCGACCACTGCCGCTCGCGGGATCTGTTCGGCCAGAAGGACCTCGACTTTCTGCTCGCCTTCGCCGACCAGGCGGCGCTGGCGCTCGACAACGCGCGCATGTTCGGCGAGATCGCGGCGGCGCGCGAGAAGCTCAAGGCGGAGAACGAGGCGCTGCGCAGTGAGGTGATGGCGAGCCGCCACCTCGGTGCACTGGTCGGCCGCAGCCGGGCGATCCGGGAGCTCAAGCGGACGATCGAGCGCATCGCCGGCTCGGGCTCGACGGTCCTGGTGCGCGGCGAGAGCGGCACCGGCAAGGGGTTGGTGGCGCGCACCCTGCACGCCGTCTCGCCGCGCCGCTCGGGGCCGTTCGTGCAGTTCAACTGCGCGGCGCTTCCCGAGACGCTGGTGGAGAGCGAGCTCTTCGGCCACGAGCGGGGGGCGTTCACCGGCGCGGTGGGGCAGAAGCCGGGGCGCTTCGAGCTCGCGCACGGCGGCTCGATCTTCCTCGACGAGATCGGCAAGGTCTCGCTCGCCGTGCAGGCGAAGCTGCTGCGCGTGGTCGAGGACAAGGAGTTCGAGCGCGTCGGCGGCACCAAGACGCTGCGCACCGACGTGCGTATCGTCACCGCCACGAACCTGAACCTCGAGGAGGCGATCCAGCGCGGCGAGTTCCGCGAGGACCTCTACTACCGGCTCAACATCATCCCCATCGTGCTGCCGCCGCTGCGCGAGCGGCGCGAGGACATCCCCTTCCTCGTCGAGCACTTCCTGGCCAGGATCTGCCGCGACCTCGGCCAGCCGCCGCGCGGCCTCGACCCGGGGGTGCTCGAGCTCTTCCAGACCCACCGCTGGCCGGGCAACGTCCGCGAGCTCGAGTCGACGATCCACCGCGCCCTCGTCCTCTCGTCGGCCGATCCGCTGACCCCGGACGACTTCTCGTGGCTCGTCTCCGGCGCGGTCCCCGCCCCGCCCCGCCCGGTGGCGCCGGCGCCCGCCGCCGGCACCCTGGCCGAGGGCGGCTACGAGCGGGCGCTCGAGGAGCTCGACCGCCAGCTCCTCGCCCGCGCCCTCGAGGAGTGCGGCGGCAAGATCCGGGAGGCCGCCCGCCTGCTCGGCATCGCCCGCAACACCCTCAAGGCGAAGATGAAGAAGTACGGCCTCGAAGGCCGCGGCTGACCCGGGCGCCCCCGGCCGCCCCCCGGTTGCCCCCCCGCCCGCCCTTGGGCTAGGATCTCGTCCTCCCATCGGTGGGGCTGTAGCTCAGCTGGGAGAGCGCTTGAATGGCATTCAAGAGGTCGTCGGTTCGATCCCGATCAGCTCCACCAATCCTTTCAA
>JAHDVN010000093.1 GCA_023384635.1 Thermoanaerobaculia bacterium | reverse complement strand
CTTGACCATCGCCCGCAACGCCCGCGCCCCCCGCCCCGCCGCCCCCGCCCCCCGGCCCCCCGCCCCCGGGCGGGCGGCGGCGCGCCCGGCTGCGCTTCGCGGGCGAGAGCGAGCCGGAGCTCGACCGCCTGGCGGCGGACCTGGCCGCCGGCGGAGAGCCGCTGCTCGACCTCGAGCTCGCCGCGCCGGAGAGCCTCGGCGCGGAGTTCCTGCGCTGGGAGGTCGCCACGGCGATCGCCGGCGCGCTCGTCGGCGTCCACCCGTTCGACCAGCCGGACGTCGAGTCGACGAAGCGCGAGACCCGGCGCCTCCTCGCCGCCTGCCGGGAGACCGGCGCCCTCCCCGCCATCGAGGCGGCCGAGAGCCTGGAGCAGGCCCTGGCGGCCGGGGCACCGCCGTCCTACCTGGCGCTGCTGGCCTACACCGACGACCGGCCCGGGATCGCCGCCGCCGCGGCCATGCTGCGCGCCCGCCTCGGAAGACGCCTCGGCGTCCCGACCACCTTCGGCTTCGGACCCCGGTACCTGCACTCGACCGGGCAGCTGCACAAGGGAGGGCCCGCCGGCGGCCTCTTCGTCCAGCTCCTCGGCCTCGGCGACGACCTGCCGATCCCGGGCGAGCCGTTCGGCTTCGCGACGCTGGCCCGCGCGCAGGCGGACGGCGATCTGCTCGCGCTCGGCGCGAGCGGGCGGCGGGTGGTGCGGATCGAGCTCGCGGGCGACCCGATGGACGCGACCGCGGCGCTCACCGGCCTGGCCGGCGCCTGACTCAGCCCGCCGCGGGGGCCGGCGCCGGGAGGATCTCCACCGCCTCCTCCCACCAGCCGGCGCCGGGCACGAACGCCTCCCCCTCGTGTGGACAGGGGGCCGACACGTGGTCCTTGCCGAGCACCGGCTTGCCGTGGTGCCGCGCCGCGAGCGGCGAGAAGAAGCTCTCGCAGCCGAGGCAGAAGCGCGCCGTCACCTGCCCCTGGCGCTCCGGCACCAGCCGGCTGCGCGGGGCCGCGTTCAGGGTGCGATAGGCCATGGCCGGAGCGTAGCCGATCGGCGGCGGCGGGCCAAGCCTCAGCGCGCCGCGATGCGCTCGGTCTGCGGGAAGAAGAAGGCGAGCTCGAGGGCGGCGTTCTCGAGCGAGTCGCTGCCGTGGATCGCGTTGCGCTCGATCGAGGTGCCGTAGAGGTTCCGGATCGTGCCGGGCGCCGCCTTGGCGACGTCGGTCGCGCCCATCACGTCGCGGAGGTGAGCCTGGGCGTTCTCGCGCTCCAGGGCCACGGGAAGGCAGGGGCCGCTGGTCATGAACTCTACGAGGCTCGTGAAGAACGGGCGCTCGCGGTGCACGGCGTAGAAGCCCTCGGCCTGCGCCCGCGTGAGCCGTACGAGGCGCAGCGCGCGGAGGGTGAAGCCCTCCTGCTCGAGGTGGGCGAGGATCTTGCCGGCGTTCCCGGCGGCGACGGCGTCCGGCTTGACGATGGCGAGGGTCGTTTCCATGGCTCGGTTCTCCTGCCGCGGGCGCGAGCCCGGGGCGTGACGTTCGGTCTGGTCGGGAGCGCGACGGCGGACGCAGGCGTTTGCCGCAGGCGCGAGACGAAGCCTAGCGCATCACCTCCGGCGCCGCCAAGCGGAGACCGGCCCTCCGGGCGGGGGAACACCCCGCCGCAGTCCTCAGGAGCCCTTCGACAGCTCCTCGATTGCCGCCAGCACGTCGGCCGCCTGCTGCTCGGTCGAGGCCGAGAGATCGCGCCAGACGAGCTTGCCGTCGCGAAAGAGGAACGCCTGACGGCTGGCGAAGCCGAGGCGGGTCGGCACCCCGAACGCCTCGATCACCTTCTTGTCGGAGTCCGCGAGGAGCGTGAACGGCAGCTTGTACTTCTCCTGGAACGCCTTCTGCGCGGCGACGCCGTCGCTCGAGACGCCGAAGACCCGCATCCCCTTCTCCCCCAGCGTCGCGTAGGCGTCGCGCAGGCTGCACGCCTGCTTGGTGCAGCCCGCCGTGTCGGCCTTCGGGTAGAAGTAGACGAGCGCGAAGCCCTCGCCGGCGGCCTGGGCGAGGGAAACCTCCCGCCCGTCCTGGTCGAGGACGGTGACGTCGGGCAGTGCCGCCCCGAGGTCGAGCTCCGCGGCGCGCGCCGAGCCGCCGAAGAGGAGCGCCGCGGCGACGGTCGCCCCGAGCGCGAGATAGCCGATGCTGGTCGTGATCATGGTTCTGTCTCCTCCGCTCTCTCTACGGTGGCCGCGGGCCACGGGATGAGTCTCACTCGCTCTCGATCTCCTCGAGCTCGGCTTCCGCTCCCGAGAGCCGGAAGACCGGGCCGACCGTCAGGAACTCTCCCCCGGGTCCGAGCAGGAGCGCCCCGCCCTCCGGGATACCGAGGCCCACCCGCGCTCCGCCGGGGCCGACGAGCTGCCGGAGGCGCCGGTCGCGGTCCGGGTCGAAGTTCGCCTCTACGGCGGTGTCGGCGAGCCAGCCGAGGCCGGCCTCCCCCGGCGCTCCCGGCCGCAGGCCGCGGAAGTGCGAGCCGCAGGCCTGCGCCGCGGCGGCGATCGCCACCACCACGCCGCCGTCGGCGAGCTTCCGCTCCAGCGCCGCGAGCGCGGGCGTCCCCCGCAGGGTGTCGACGAGGTGCTCCGCGACGCCGCCCCCGAGGTAGGCGGCCGCGACCGCCGCGATCCGCTCGGCGTTCTTCTCCCGCCGCGCGTCGCGCGGGCGGTAGACCGGGATCGTCTCGACCGCGCGCCCGCAGAAGTCAGCAAGGTAGGCCGCGAAGTGGCGCGGGTACTCCTCCGAGCCGCTGGCCGTGGGCAGGAAACCCACCGGGCCCTCCGGCACGCGGGCGAGCCAGGCCTCGTCGGCCTCCTCGGTCTCGCCGAAGGTGAACTCCCCCCCGCCGAGCAGGGCGAGCCAGCCTCCCAGCGGGATCGCGAGCTCGACGGGGGGAGCGGACACGGCGGCGCCTCGGAGTCTCGGTGAATGGACCTAGCGGCCGAGCGCCTTCGCGACGGTGGAGCCGAGGTCGGCCGGCGACTCGCAGACGTGGATGCCCGCCGCGGCGAGCGCCTCCATCTTCTCCTTCGCCGTCCCCTTGCCGCCGGCGATGATCGCCCCGGCGTGGCCCATCCGGCGTCCCGGCGGCGCGGTGCGCCCGGCGATGAAGCCGACCACCGGCCGGTCGAAGTGCGCCTCGACCCAGGCCGCGGCCTCCTCCTCGGCGGTGCCGCCGATCTCGCCGATCATCACCACCGCCTCGGTCTCCGGGTCGCCCCGGAAGGCGGAGAGGACGTCGATGAAGTTCGTGCCGTTGATCGGGTCGCCGCCGATCCCCACGCAGGTCGACTGCCCGAGGCCGAGGTTGGTGAGCTGCCAGACCGCCTCGTAGGTGAGCGTGCCCGAGCGGGAGACGACACCCACGCGGCCCGGGCGGTGGATGTGGCCGGGCATGATCCCGATCTTCCCCTTGCCCGGCGAGATGATGCCGGGGCAGTTGGGGCCGATCAGGCGCGTCGGGTGGTCGCGCAGGAACGCCTTCACCTTCAGCATGTCGGCCACCGGGATCCCCTCGGTGATCGCCACCGTGAGCTCGATGCCGGCCCCGGCCGCCTCCATGATCGCGTCGGCTGCGAAAGGCGGCGGCACGAAGACCATGCTGGCGTTGGCGCCGGTGGCGGCGCGCGCCTCGGCCACCGAGTCGAAGACCGGGATCCCCTCCACCACCTCGCCCCCCTTGCCCGGGGTGACGCCGGCCACCACCTGGGTGCCGTAGTCGCGGCAGCCGAGGGCGTGGAACTTCCCCTCCTTGCCGGTGATCCCCTGCACCACGAGGCGGGTCTGCTCGTTGAGCCAGATGGCCATCACGCACCTCCCCGAACCGCCGCGACGACCTTCTGCGCCGCGTCGGCCATCGTCTCGGCGACGATGAAGTGGAACTCGCTCTCGCGCAGGATCGCGCGGCCCTGCTCGACGTTGGTGCCCTCGAGGCGGACGACGACCGGCATCGCGACGCCGCCGAGGCTGCGCAGCGCCTCGACCACGCCGTTGGCGATCCGGTCGGTGCGGGCGATGCCGCCGAAGATGTTGATCAGCACCGCCTTGACGCTCGCGTCGGAGACCAGGATGCGGAAGGCGTTCGCCACCGCCTCCTGCGAAGCCGAGCCGCCGACGTCGAGGAAGTTGGCCGGCTCGGAGCCGTAGAGCTTGATGATGTCCATGGTGGCCATCGCCAGGCCCGCGCCGTTGACCATGCAGCCGATCTCGCCGTCGAGCTTGATGTAGTTGAGGTCGAATTTCGACGCCTCGACCTCCAGCGGGTTCTCCTCGGCGACGTCGCGCATCGCGACCACGTCGCGGTGGCGGAAGAGGGCGTTGTCGTCGAAGTTCATCTTCGCGTCGAGGGCGAGCACGTCGCCCTGCGCGGTGATCATGAGCGGGTTGATCTCGGCCAGCGAGGCGTCGGTCTCGAGGTAGGCCTTGACCAGCGCCGCCACCAGCTTGCCGGCCTTGTTGGCGGTGTCGCCCTCGAGGCCCAGCCGCTTGGCGACGAGGCGCCCCTGGAACGGCAGCAGGCCGAGGTGCGGGTCGACGTGGACGCGGGTGATGGCGTCGGGGTCGCGCTCGGCGACCACCTCGATCTCCATCCCGCCGGCGGCCGAGGCGATGATCACCGGCTTGGCCGCGGCGCGGTCGAGGGTGACCGCGAGGTAGAGCTCGCGGGCGATCTCGAGCGCCTCTTCGATCAGCACCTTCTGGACCTTCTGCCCCTCCGGGCCCGTCTGGTGGGTGACGAGCTGCATGCCGAGGATCTGGCCGGCCAGCGCCTCGGCCTCCGCCGGGTCCTTGGCGAGCTTCACGCCGCCGCCCTTGCCGCGCCCGCCGGCGTGGATCTGGGCCTTGACGACGACGCGCCCGCCCAGCTCCTCGGCGATGGCGCGCGCCTCGCCCGCGTCGGCGGTCACCCGCCCGCGCGGCGTGGCGACACCGTAGCGGCGCAGGATCTCCTTCGCCTGGTACTCGTGAATCTTCAAGATTCCCTCCTTCCGGGATCCGCAGGTGGGCCGGGGCCGAAAGCCGCGCCCCCGGCGCGGCGCCCCACGAACGAGGAGTCTAACGGACCGCCGCGGGCCGCGAAAAGGGCCCCAGGGCAGATCAGCTCCCCGGAGGTCCAGAGGGGAGAAGAGAGGCGAGCATCGGCCGGAGCCTCGGGATCTCGACCGAGCACACGTCCCAGACGAGGTCGAAGTCGACATCGAGGTAGTCGTGCACGATCTTGTGGCGCATCCCTACGATCTCCGCCCAGGGGACCTCCGGGTGACCTGCCCGGTACCCGGAGGAGACCCGTCGCGCCGCCTCCCCGAGAGTCTGGACCAGGTGGGTCAGGGCGAGGCGGAGGTCCTCGTCGGCGTCGAAATCCTCCCGCTCGAGGCGCACGGCCCGCGCGAGGATCCGGTCGCAGAGATCGAGCATCTGCGCGACGTAGACGAGGTCGTCATGCCGCATACTGGATCACCGCCTCGGAGAGGACCCGGTCGCGCAGGTGCCGGTTGAGGTACTTGCGCGAGACCAGGTCGACCCGCCTCCCCCCGAAGAGCGCGGAGAGCTCGCGCTCCAGCGCGAAGACCCGGAACCCCAGGACCGTGCCCGGCTCGAACTCGACGAGCAGGTCCACATCGCTCTCCGGCCCGAAGTCGTCGCGCACGGCGGAGCCGAACAGCGCGAGACTGCGAATCCCCCACCGCACACACAGGTCGCGGAGCGCATCTCGGTCGATTGGAATCTGCACGGACATCGCGGCTCCCGCCGGCGAAACCGGCTCGCCGGCATGCTACCGCGCCTCACGCTCCCCGCGCCGGTCCGGGCGGGGGCGAACCGGCCACCTTCGCTCGCCTCGTCCATTTCCCGGATGGGTTGCAGCCGCCCTCGCCGTCGCAACGAGCTCCGTCAGGGCACCCGGAGCGGACGGTCCCGGTGCCCACCGGCCGCCGCCCCCGTGAGGGGAAGGCCCACCTCGGCCCTCTCCCCGGATCCGATGCGGCTACCCCGCGGAGATCACCCAAGCCGCCCCGGCCGGTGGCTCGGCACGAAGGAACCGATAGCGAGAGCGTGCGCGGCGACTGTGACCTCGCAAGGCAGAACCCGAGACCAGCTCGGCCTCCTTTGCGGGACCACCATGGCCTCGACTCGCCCAACGGCGCTGGCTAGACTCCGGCCGTGAACGGCCCCCGCGCCCTCGTCTTCCGGGCCCTCGCCACGGCGGGCGTGCGCTATCTCGTCGTCGGCGGCGTGGCCGTCGTGCTGCACGGCCACCTGCGGGCCACGGTCGACCTCGACCTCGTCCTCGACCTCGCGCCGGAGAACACCGCGCGGGCGCTCGACGCCCTCGTCGCGGCCGGCTTCCGGCCGGTGGCGCCGGTGCCCGTCGGCGAGTTCGCCGACCCGGCGGCGCGCGAGCGCTGGGCGCGCGAGAGGCAGATGGTCGTCTTCTCGCTCTGGACCGACGCCGACCCCACCTTCAAGGTCGACCTGTTCGTCGAGGAGCCGTTCGACTTCGCGGTCGCCTGGCAGCGCGCCGCGGCCGTCGAGCTCGCCGGCGTCGAGGTGCGCGTCGTCTCCCTCTCCGACCTGCTCGCGATGAAGCGGCGCGCCGGCCGGCCGCAGGACCTCGCCGACGTGGCCGCGCTCGGGGAGATCGCGCGGTGAAGCCCGACCTCGCCCGGCACGTCGCGGCCCTGCCGCCGCGGGCTCTGACCGCCGACGAGAACCGCGCCCTCGAGCGCGCGATCGGCCTTTCGCTCTCGCCGCAGGAGCGGCTCGACTGGCTGGAACGGACCCTCGCCGAGCTCGCGGCGCTCCGCGGCCTCGCGGCCGCGAGCAACAGCGTCGGGCGCGAGACGAGCCCCCACACCCGCCCGTAGCGACCGGGATCGTCCTCAGACCGCGTGAGACAGCGCGGTCACTGTGATCTGGCGAGGCGGAACCCGATGTAGTTGTCCCGGGAGGTCGGGGTGCCGTCGTAGCGATACGCCGAGCGGCAGAAGCGCGCGTAGCGGTACCAGTAGCCGCCCCGCAGGACGCGGTACGGGCCGCTGGCCGGTCCCGTCGGGTCCACCGCCGGTCCCGCCGGGTAGTCATCTTCGTACCAGTCCTGCACCCACTCGAGCAGGTTCCCGTGCATGTCGTACAGCCCGAACGGGTTCGCCCCCTTCGACCCCACCGGGTGGCTGTTCGCGTTGTAATTGCCGCACCACCACATGTAGAGGTCGTGCGCTCCGCACGCCACGCAGTCGTCGTTACACTCCAGCACGTCCCCGTGCGAGAAGCGCGTCTGCGTCCCTCCCCGCGCCGCCCGCTCCCACTCCGCCTCCGTCGGCAACCGGAAGAGGGTCGTTCCGAGGTGGGTGTTCAAGAGATCGAGGAAGCCGCCCGGGCCCGCAACGTCGTCCCACGAAACGCAGTAGGCCGGGTAGTCCGGCCCAATGCCCCAGGGGACGCCACTGGTGCAGGTGTACGACCACGGCCCCATCAGGGCCTCCCACTGCGCCTGCGTCACCTCCGTCTTCCCCATCCAGTACGGCTGCGTGAGCATCACGTCGTGCAGGGTCTCGTTCGAGTTTCTCCCCCTCTCGCTCTCCGGCGAGCCCATCTGGAAGGTCCCGGCGGGGATGAGGACCAGGGTGAGCGGCACATCGCCCGGGAGGAGGATGGTCATCTCCTCGGCCGGCCCGGTGGACCAGCGACACCCGGAGCCCTGCTCGAAACCGTCGGCGAAGTAGCCCGGTGGGCCTGCATAGACGCCGTCGAGCCAGATCGAGGTCGAGTTGGAGGTGACTGCGGGCCCGATGCTGCACGACGCCATTCCCGCCGGGATCGCGTACTCCAGGCGGTGCCGGTTCCAGCTCTTCCGGCCGCCCAGCGCCTCGGCGAGCGGCACCAAGGGTGTCGGCGCTCCCGAACAGTCGGGTACCGCGTAGCAGGCGACCGCCGAGGCTTCGGACCAGTCGCCCGGATTCGGGAAGCTCTTCGACGAGTACTCCACGAAGAACGGCTCGCCGGCCTGCACCGGCACGCACGGCGACTGGCTCAGGGAGCTTCCGGCCGCCTCCCCCGAACCCGACCGCGAGCACCCGTCGCGGTCGAAGGGACTCCAGCTGAGGGCCTGCGTCCACCCTGACGTGTCCACGTCGAACTCCGGGTTCACGATCCGGTTCTGGGCCTCCGCCCCGGCCAGCGGCAGCGAGGCGACGACGAGGCCGATCCTCAGCGCTTTGCGCATCGTTCCCCTCCCGAGACCCCCTCGGAGGCGTCAGTCCGACAATTCGGATTGTACGACTCCTATCCACTCCGAGCGAGACCACCCGGTCCCCGGTGCATCAGGAACCGCGGCGGTCTCTCCATGGCTTCCGTTCGAGGCCGGGAGCGGCAGCGCCCCGCGCAGCGCGGAACCCGGCGCCGCACCCCGCTGAGACCGGCAGCGCTCGCCGGATCGCCCTCGGGAGGTGCGGGCCCGGGACCCGCGAGGCCGGCGGCAGCCCCGGGAGAGACGCCGACCCCTTACGGCAGCCGCAGGACGAGGAGGGTGAGGTCGTCCTCGCGGGGGGCGTCGCCGATGTGGGCGGCGAGGTCGGCGAGGAGGCCGTCGCGGGCGGCGGGGGCGGAGCGGCCGGCCTGGCGCGCGAGGCTCTGCTCGAAACGCTCGAAGCCGTAGAGGTCGTCGCTGCCGTCGGGGCGGGCCTCGACCACGCCGTCGCTGAAGAGCACGACGAGGTCGCCGCGCTCGAGGCGAGCCAGGCGCGAACGGACCTCGATCTCGGCGCGCACGCCGAGCGGGTAGGAGATCGACTCGAACGCCTCCACCCGGCCGTCGCCGCCCACGCGGTACGGGAAGAGATGGCCGGCGCTGGCGAACTGGAGCTCGCGGCGGACGGGGTCGAGCAACGCGTAACAGAGGGTCGCGAGCAGCCGCTTGCGGGCGCTCTGGAAGACCATCCGGTTCAGCGTGAGGAAGACTGCCTCGACCCGCGGGTCGAAGGTGACCTGGACGGCGAGCGCCGACTTCGCCATCGACATCACGAGGCCGCTCGAGACGCCGTGGCCGGCGACGTCCCCCACCGCCACCGCGAGCCGCCCGTCCTCGAGCGCCAGCGCGTCGTAGAAGTCGCCGCCCACCTCGGTCGCCGGGCGGTAGGCGTGGGCGATCTCCACGCCGCAGAGGGCCGGCGGCAGCTCGGGGAGGATCGAGGACTGGATGTTCCGGGCCGTCTCGAGCTCGACCCGCTGCCGCTCGCGCTCCGCGATCCGCCGCACGTGTGGCGGCACGTCGTCCCAGCGGTAGACGTACTCCTCGTTCGAGAGCAGGTGGCGCAGGCCCAGCAGCAGGGGGAGGCCGCAGGTCAGCAGCGCGAGCGCCCCCTGCAGCTCCAGGGCCGGGTGCCCGGAGCGCACCAGCGGCAGAGCGGCGAGCGCGACGCGCGCCGTGTAGCTCGCCACCAGCGTCGAGAGCAGGTCGGTGCGCAGGAAGACCGCCACCAGCACGCCCGACCAGAGGAGCCAGAAAGGCACCGACCAGGCGAACGGCAGCAGCGCCACCGGCGGGAAGAAGATCACGGCCGTGACGGCGACGGTCACCGCCGCCGCGCCGAGCCGGCCCAGGCGAGGGGTGAGCGTCGAGAGCAGGAAGAGCCGCCCGAAGAGCTCGAAGAAGAGGGTGAACGGGATCGCGAAGAGGATCAGAGCCACCCCGGCCCAGCGCGCGTCGTCCCACCAGGGGCCGACCTGGAACGCCCCCGGGGCGGTGATGCCGTGGCGCTGCAGCGGGAACTGGAGCAGCAGCGTGGCGGCCGCGAGGAGCAGGCCGATGGCGAGGCCGCGCAGGCCCGCGCGCGGCACCGTGGCGTTCTCCCACCGGCGCTGCCAGAGAGCGTCGAAGGCGGCGAGCTTCGCCCCCCAGCGCTCGCGGCAGAACGACTCCCCCACCGCCCAGCTCACCGCGGTGGTGAGCGCCAGCGGCAGGAAGAAGACGAGGACCAGCTGCACCCCCCAGAACCAGGTCACCTGCTCGCGGCTCAGCGCCCCGAACATGAAGCCCTGGGTCGACGGCCGCGCCGTCGCGAGCACCAGCAGCAGGCTCGCCGCCAGCGATGCGACGAAGATCTGGAGCGCCCGTCCCACCCCCACCTCGCCGGCGTGGTAGCGGCGCACGAAGATGGCGCCGGCGAGCGGCACGATGAGGAAGATCGCGAAGACGTTCAGGTTGCCGAGCAGGGTCGGGAGGCGCATCTCCTCTTCCCGCACGGCGCGCTGTGGGTCCTCGATCCAGGGGGAGAAGCCGGCGAGCCGGTCGCCCGCGAACGCCACCTCGACGCCGTAGCGGACCCCCTCGCCGAGCAGCCGCTCGCGCAGGGGGAGGCGCACCGCGGTGTCGGTGCGGGAGGCGAGCTGCTCGACCCGCCCCTCCGGCTCGTCGACGAGCGCGAGGTCGAAGCCCGGTGCACCGCGGAACTCGGCGGCCCGGCGCCGGGCCTCGTCGCGCTCGAGGCCGGTCCCCGGGTCCTCGCGCGCCAGCCGGAGCCGCAGCTCGTAGACCTCGCCGTCCCCTCCCACCCGCGCGCGGTACGACCACTGGTCCGGCGCCCGGCCGGGGGCGTAGACGACCACCTCCCAGGAGAGGACCTGGCGGCCGAGCCAGCCGCGCCCCCCGCGCGCCGCCCCGCTCGCCTCGCCGGCGAGGGCGAGGCGCCGCTCCATCATCGGGTCGTCGTCGAGGCGGCTCACCACGTACGGGTCGGAAGGGAGGGTGCCGAGATCGCGAAGCCGCTCGAGGGCGATCTCGGTGGCCTCCTCCCGGCTCACCTCCCAGCGCTCGGGCAGGAACGGGTAGGCGCGCGGGAACGCCCACGGCAGCAGGAGCGCACCGGCCGCGGCGGCGGTCAGCCAGAAGAGGGTCCAGGCCGCACGGCGGCGCTCGGGCAGATTCATGTCTCTTCCTACGCAGCGCCCGGTCCCGGGGTTCTCGGGAGCGCTCACGAGGGGCTCGGGAAACGGGCGGACCGAAAGCTAGCACGCCGCCCGCCGGGGGCGTGCTACATTCGCCGGCCATGGACTGGGAGCCTCTCGTCGCCGCCGCTCTCGCCGTGCGCGAGCGGGCGTACGCGCCGTTCAGCCGCTTCGCGGTGGGCGCCGCCCTCGCGACGTCCGGAGGCGGCATCGTCGCCGGCTGCAACGTCGAGAACCGCAGCTACGGGCTCTCGATCTGCGCCGAGCGCAACGCGCTCGCCGCCGCCGTGGCCCAGGGCG
>JAHDVN010000092.1 GCA_023384635.1 Thermoanaerobaculia bacterium | reverse complement strand
GATCGAGCAGTTCGACCTCGGGGGATTCGACCTCGTGGTCTCGACCAGCCACTGCGTCGCCAAGGGAGTGATCCCCGCTCCGGGCGCCTACCATCTCTGCTACTGCCACACCCCGATGCGCTACGCCTGGGACCAGGAGCACGCCTACTTCCCCCGCCGCACCGGCGCGGTGGCGCGCCTGCGGGCCCTCGTCCTCTCCCGGCTCCGCGTCTGGGACGCCGCGACCGCCCCGCGCGTCGACCGCTTCGCCGCCAACTCCAGCTTCGTCGCCCGGCGGATCCGCCGCTACTACGGCCGCGACGCCGACGTCCTCCCCCCGCCGGTCGCCGTCGACCGCTTCACCCCGGCGGGGGAGGCACCGCGCCGCGACTACGCCCTGGTCGTCTCCGCCCTCGCCCCCTACAAGCGGGTGGAGGTCGCGATCGCCGCCTGCGCGCGGCTCGGGCTCCCGCTGCGCGTGGTCGGCACCGGGCCCGAGAGGGGGCGGCTCGTGGGGCTGGCCGGGGACCGCGTCGCCTTCCTCGGCCGCGTCGCCGAGGAGGAGCTCCGGGAGCTCTATCGCCACGCCCGCTGCCTGGTCCAGCCGCAGGTGGAGGACTTCGGCATCGCGCCGGTGGAGGCGCTCGCCTGCGGCACGCCCGTGGTGGCGCGCGGCGAGGGCGGGGTGCTCGACATCGTGGCCGACGGCGAGCACGGCCTCCTCTACCTTCCGAGCGACGGGGACGAGGCCGGCGCCCTCGCCGCCGCGATTGACAAGGTGGGGGATTTCGAGTTCAATGCCGGGAGACTGCGGGGCCGCGCGGAGCTGTTCTCGGCGGAGCGGTTCGCCGCCGGGTTCCGCGCCTTGTTGACCGCACCCGTGGTCGCAGGATTGGCCGCACGAACTCCCGGCCCCCGGGCTAGCCGCGCGTGATCCAGCAGCGACATCGACTCACCGCCACCCTCAACCTCCTCGGCGACCTCGTCGCCACCGTGGCGGCGTTCCTCGGGGCGTGGGTGCTGCGCTTCGAGATCCCGGTCATCCCGCTGACCAAAAACGTCCCGGAGTTCGGGCGCTACCTCGAGGTCCTCCCCTGGGTGGCCCTGGTCTTCCCGGTCGTCTTCCACTTCCACGGCCTCTACCAGGCCGGCCGGCGGCGCAGCCGCGTCGACGAGGCGCTCACGATCCTGCTCGCCGTCGTCCTCGCGACCCTGATCCTCTCCGGCCTCTCGACCTGGTACCGGCCGGCGCTCGCCCCCGGCAGCAGCGAGCCCTTCACCTACAGCCGCGCCTTCCTGGCGATCTTCCCCGTGCTCGAGGTGCTCTTCGTGGTGGGCGCCCGCAACGGGTTGCGCGCCCTGCGCCACCGGGCGCGGATCGCCGGCCTCCATCCGGTCCGGATCCTCGTCGTCGGCGCCGGCCAGCTCGGCCGCGAGGTCGCCGCGAAGCTGCAGGGGCACCGGGAGCTCGGCTTCCACGTCGTCGGCTTCCTCGACGACGACCCGAACAAGCAGGGGGGCACCTGCGACGGCATCCGGGTGCTCGGTCCCACCCGCGCCGCGGCCGAGCTCGTGCCGGAGCTCGGGATCGACCAGATCTACGTGGCGCTCCCGCTCGACGCCCACCGGCGCACCATGCGGCTGCTGCAGGAGGTCGGCCGCGAGTGCGTGGAGATCAAGCTGGTGCCCGACATCCTCCAGTACGCCACCCTGCGGGCGGCGATGGAGGACCTCGACGGCACCCCGGTCATCAACCTCGCCCAGGTGCCGCTCCAGGGCTGGAGCAGCATGTTGAAGCGGGCGATCGACTTCTTCGGCGCGCTCGCCGGGCTGCTCGTCCTCTCTCCCCTGTTCGGCCTCATCGCGCTCGCCATCTGGCTCCAGGACGGGCGGCCGATCTTCTACCGGCAGGAGCGGATGGGCCTCGACGGGCGGGCGTTCATGATCTGGAAGTTCCGCTCGATGCGACGCCAGGCCGAGGCGACCACCGGACCGGTCTGGGCGGTGCGCGACGACCCCCGCCGCACCCGCCTCGGCACCTTCCTGCGCCAGTGGTCGCTCGACGAGCTCCCCCAGCTCTGGAACGTCCTGATCGGCGAGATGTCGCTGGTCGGACCGCGCCCCGAGCGCCCGGTCTTCGTGCGCGAGTTCAAGCAGAAGCTGCCCCAGTACATGGTCCGGCACCGGGTCAAGGCAGGGATCACCGGCTGGGCGCAGGTCCACGGCTGGCGCGGCAACACCTCGATCCGCAAGCGGCTCGAGTACGACCTCTACTACATCGAGAACTGGTCGCTCGCCCTCGACTTCAAGATCCTCTGGATGACGCTGCGCGTCGGCCTGCGTCAGAACGCCTACTGATCCCGCCGGCCTGCCGCCGGCGCCCACCCGCAGGGGGGGAGAGATGACCCTCGTCCGCTTCGCCCGCCTCGTCCTCGGCTACAACCTCGCGGTGATCCTCTGGGGGGCGGTGGTCCGCGCCACCGGCTCGGGAGCGGGCTGCGGCAGCCACTGGCCGCTCTGCGACGGCCAGGTCGTGCCCCGCGCCGACGAGGTCGAGACGCTGATCGAGTACTCCCACCGGGTCACGAGCGGCCTCGCGCTCCTCCTCGTGCTGGCGCTCGCGATCGCCACCTTCCGCTCCCGCCCCGAGGGGGATCCGACCCGCCTCGGCGCGGTCCTCTCCCTCGTCCTCATCCTCGTCGAGGCGGCGGTGGGCGCCGGGCTCGTGCTCTTCGAGCTGGTCGCCGACAACGCCTCGATGGCGCGGGCGCTCTTCATGGCGGTGCACCTCGTCAACACTTTCCTGCTGCTCGCGGCGCTGGGGCTCACGGTGCACTGGGCGGCCGGCCGACCCGCCCTCGCCTGGCGGCCGGGAGGCCCGGCGCGGCGGCTCGCCCTCCTCGGCCTGGGGGCGACGATCCTCATCGGCGCGAGCGGCGCGGTGGCCGCCCTGGGCGACACCCTCTTCCCGCCCGAGACGCTCGGCGGGGCGCTTCGCGACGACCTCTCCCCCACCGCCCACCTGCTCGTGCAACTCCGGATCTGGCACCCGCTGATCGCTCTGCTCGGGAGCGGCCTGCTCTGGCTCGCCGCGGCCCGCCTGCCGCGCCTCGCTCCCGAGCCCGCGCGCGCGGCCCGCTGGGGGCGGTCGCTCCTCGTCCTGGTGGTCGTGCAGCTGGTGGTCGGGGCGGTGAACGTGGCGTTGCTCGCGCCGGTCTGGCTCCAGGTCGTGCACCTGCTGCTCGCCGACCTCCTCTGGCTCTCGCTGGTCTGGCTCGCGGCCGAGGCGCTGGCGCGCCCGGGCGGTCGCCCGCGGACCGCCTGACGCGGCGGCTCAGGCCGGCTTCGCGGGCCGGCGAGCGGTGCGCAGTCCCTGCGCCAGGAGGAAGAGGGCGAGGCCGACGAGCACCGCCGCCGCCGCGCCGTTCGCCACCTCGACCCCGCCCGCCGCAGCGGCGAGCGAGCGGAGGGCGATCCGCCCGAGCGCCCAGAGCGTGATCGCCAGCACGAAGAGCATCGGCAGCAGCGTGAAGAAGAACGGCTTGCCCGCGCGCCGGAGCCAGAGCGTGAGGGTGAGGAGCGTCAGCGCCGCCAGCAGCTGGTTCGAGGCGCCGAAGAGAGTCCAGAAGCGCGACCAGGCCCCCTGCCCGCCGGCGAGCAGGAAGTAGGCCGGCAGCGCCATCGTGAGCAGCGTGGCGCCGAGCGCGCCGGCCCGCCCCTGCCAGCCGAGGAGCTCCTGGACCAGGTAGCGGCCGAGCCGGGTGCAGACGTCCAGCGTGTCGAAGACGAAGGTGGAGAACGCCATCGCCCCGAAGGTGATCGCGAAGCGGAGGTGCTCCTCGCCGATCAGCAGCGTCATGAAGCGGCCGACCCCCTGGCCGTAGATCGTGCCCGGGGAGAGGCCGGCGATCTCGGATGGCGCGACGATCATCACCGTCACCAGCGCGATCAGCGCCACGAACCCCTCCGCCAGCATGGCGCCGTAGCCCACCGCGTGCATGTGCGACTCCCGGTCGACCTGCTTCGACGTGGTGCCCGAACAGATGAGGCCGTGGAAGCCCGAGCAGGCGCCGCAGGCGATGGTCACGAAGAGGAACGGGAAGAGGGTGCCGGTCGCGCCGCCCGCGTCCCACGCCTTGAAGACCGGCTGCTGCACCTGGTAGCCGCCGAAGAGGACACCGACGGTGCCGAGTGCGAGTGCCGTGTAGAGGACGTAGCCGCCCAGATAGCCGCGCGGTTGCAGCAGGGCCCAGACCGGCGTCACCGAGGCGAGCGCGCAGTAGCCGAGGATGAGCAGCGCCCAGGTGCGGTGGTCGGCCAGGAGCGCGGTCGAGAGGTGGGTGCCGAGCCAGGCGACGCCGAAGGTCGCGGGGACGAAGAGCAGCGTCGCCACCCAGAGCGGGGGCCGCAGGAAGCGCTGTACCGCGCCGAGCAGGAGCGAGAGCCCGAGGTAGAGCAGGCTCGCCATCGCCACCGCCCCGCCGGGGTGGAACGTCGCGCCGCTCTCCCGCAGCTCCTCGGTGCCGGCCACGAAGGTGCCGGCGGTGATGTCGGCGAACGCCACCACCACGTAGACGAGGGCGATCCAGATGAACGCCATCATCGCGCGGCCCGCGGGGCGCCCGAGCTGCTCGCGGGCGATCTCGGCGATCGACCGGGCGCCGTGGCGCACCGAAGCGGCGAGCGCCGTGAAGTCGTGCACGGCGCCGATCAGCACCACCCCGAGGGCGATCCAGAGCAGGCAGGGCCCCCAGCCGAACGCCTGGGCGGCGAGGATCGGGCCGGCGATCGGCCCGGCGGCGGCGATCGCGGAGAAGTGCTGGGCGAAGAGGTAGGCGCGCGGCGTCGCCACGTAGTCGACGCCGTCGGCCCGGGTGTGGGCGGGCGTGGCGCGGCGGTCGTCGATGCCGAGCCGGCGCGCGATCCAGCCGCCGTCGAGGCGGTCGGCGCCGGCGAGGAGCGCGAGGAAGAGGACGGCGAGGAGCGGCAGCGCCATGCGGTCGAGCCCGGAACCGGTCTCCGCGCGGCGCTCAGCCGCCGGCGCGCTCGCCGCGCGAGACGACCACCGCCGCCGCCAGGTCGCCGGTCACGTTGAGGGTGGTGCGGCACATGTCGAGGAACCGGTCCACCCCGAGGATGAGGCCGATCCCCTCCACCGGCACGCCGACCTGCCCGAGGATCATCGCCACCACCGGGATCGAGCCGGCCGGCACCCCCGCCGTGCCGATCCCTCCCAGGATGCAGATGAAGAGCACGAGCAGCTGCTGCGAGAGCGCCAGCTCGACGCCGTAGAACTGGGCGAGGAAGAGCACCGTCACCCCCTCGAAGAGGGCGGTGCCGTTCTGGTTCGCGGTCGAGCCGATGGTGAGCACGAAGCGCGCCACGTGCGGCGGCAGGTGCAGCTTCTCCTCGGCGACCTTCAGCGCGGTGGGGAGCGTGGCGTTGCTCGAGGCGGTCGAGAAGGCGGTGATCATCGCCTCCTCGACGCCGCGGAAGAAGGTCAGGGGGCGCATGCCGCCGAGCAGGCGGACCGCCAGCGAGTAGACGACGAACTGGTGGATCGCGAGCGCCAGCACCACCACCCCGACGTAGCTCGCCAGCTGGCCTACGATCTCGAAGCCGAGCTGGGCGGTGAGGGTGAAGAGCAGCGCCGCCACTCCCACGGGGGCGAAGGCGATCACGATGCCGATCAGCCGCATCGTGACGTCGTAGAGCCCCTCCACCGCCTCCTCCAGCACCCGCGAGGCCGGGGTGCGCACGAGCGCCAGGCCGATGCCGAAGAAGAGGGCGAAGAACATCCAGGCGATCAGGTCGCCGTCGACCGCGGCGCGCAGCGGGTTGGCGGGGACGATCTCGGTGAGCAGGTCGAGGCCGGACTTCGGCGCCGCCGCCTTCACGAGGACCGAGGCGCGATCCGCGGCTCCGTCGAGCAGGCGCTCGCGGGCCGCCTCGCTCATCCCCTCCCCGGGGCGGAGGACGTTGACGAGGGTCAGGCCGATCACCACCGCGATCCCCGAGACGAGGACGGTGTAGGCGAGGGTCTTGAGGCCGACCCGCCCCAGCCGCCGGAGGTCCCCCAGGCCGGTGACACCCAGCACCAGGGCCGAGAAGATGAGCGGCACCACGAGCATGAAGAGGAGCCGGAGGAAGACCTTCCCCACCGGCTGCGCCACCCAGTGCAGGAACCCCGCGAGCCCCGGGTGGTCGGCCCCGAGCAGCAGGTGCGCCGCCAGCCCCCCCAGCACCCCCACCGCGAAGCCCACGAGCATCCGCGCGTGGAGCGGCATCCGCCGCCGCCCACCGCCCTCCCCGCGTCCGGAGCTCATGGAGAGGCAGGATAGAGAGGGCGCTCGGAGACTGTCAATCCGGGCCGCCTCACCGCCGCCGGAGCGGGGCGGGCGGCGGCGGCGGGGCGACGGTGCGGCGGGGGACGGGGGACGACAGGACGATCGAGGTCGAGGTGGTGCCGAACGGGGTGAGGCGGTCGATGAGGTGCTCGAGGTGCTCGACCGAGGCGACGGCGACCTTCATGACGAACGAGTCGTCGCCGGTGCCGCGGTGGCACTCGAGCACCTCGGGCAGCTCCTGCGCCACCGCGGTGATGCGGCCCAGCACGTCCCCCACCACGCTCATGCGCACGAAGGCGAGGATCGGGAGCCCCAGCTTCGCCAGGTCGATCTCCGCCCGGTAGCCGCGCACCAGCCCCGCCGCCTCCAGGTTGCGCACCCGCTCGGCCACCGCCGGGGTCGAGAGACCCACCCGGCGGCCGAGCTCGGCGAAGCTCAGGCGGGCGTCCTCCTGGAGCTCCTGGAGGAGCCGCCAGCCGGTGGCGTCGAGCATCCTTTCCGCAGGAAAAGCCATATCCGAGTTTCTCCTAATTTTCTTACACCTTTCGCGGCATGTGCTTAAGCATCGCACTTTCCAAGGCGGCCGTCACCTCACTAGACTCGCCCCGAACCCGAGGGGGAGAGACCATGCCCATCCAGCCGCCCGTCCACGAGCCGCACAAGATCAAGACCGTCCGCCCGATCGCCTTCCCGACGCTCGAGGAGCGCAAGCGGGCGCTGGCGGCCGCGCGCTTCAACGTCTTCGAGCTGACCCCGGAGGAGATCGTCTTCGACATGGTCTCCTACGGCACCAGCGCCATGACGCAGGAGCAGCTCGCCGGCCAGCTGATCGGCGACGAGGCATACGCCGGAGCGCGGAACTTCGAGACCCTCAACGAGGTGATCACGCACGTTCTCGGCCAGACCTACGTCTGCCCGACCCACAACTCGCTCGGGGCGGTCAAGCTGCTGCTGCGCGCCTTCGCGCCGGACGGCTCGGCGCTGGTGAGCAACGCCCGCGGCCGGGTGGACGTGCACGAGCCGCGCGGCATCCGCATCCACGACGCGCGCGACCGCGCCGAGGGGACTTTCCGCGGCAACTTCGACCTCGGCCGCCTCGAGGCGCTCGTCGCCGAGGTGCAGCCCCGCTTCCTCGGGGCGCAGTGCTTCGCCGACGGCAGGTACCCGTTCTCGCTCGCGAACCTCCGCGCCGCGCGGGAGATCGCCGACCGCCACGGCCTGCGCCTGGTGCTCGACCTCTCGCGGGTGATCGAGAACGCCTGGTTCGTGCAGCGGCACGAGCCGGGGATGGCCGACCGCTCGATCGCCGAAATCGTCAAGTCGATCTCGAAGACCGCCCACGTCGTCTTCATGGACGGCGCCCAGGATCCGCGCTGCAACACCGGCGGCTTCCTCGCCACCGACAACCCGGCGGACCACGAGCACTTCATCAACGACGTGGTGGTCTTCGAAGGGCTGCACACCTACGGCGGCATGGCCGGGCGCACCATGGAGGTGCTGGCCCGCGGCCTCGCCCAGATGTGCGACGAGGCCGACGTGCAGTGGGTGATGCACCAGACCGAGCGCTTCGGCGCCCGCCTCCAGCGTGCGGGCGTGCCGTGCGAGACCGGCTGCGACGGCGCCTACATCGACGCCGCCGCCTTCCTCCCCCACCTCCCGGCGCACCCGGACCACGCGCTCGCCGCCGCTCTCTACCAGACCTCCGGCGTGCGGCTGCTGGTCTCGGGGATGGTGGGGAGCGAGCAGCCGCTGCCGGTGCAGATCCCACGCCTCGCGATGACCAACAGCCAGCTCGACCAGGTGGCCGACGCGATCGTGCACCTCCATCGCCAGCGCGACCGCGTGGTCCCGCTCGAGGTGGAGACCGCCGGCCGCTGGCACGACCAGCTGCGGTTCCGCTCGGTCTTCGCCGACCTGGAGACCTTCGCCTTCGACTGCGACCCGTACCTGGTGCACACCATCGAGACCATCGCCCGCACCACCCGCGAGCAGCGGGAGCGGGCGATCCGCGAGGCGGGCTGGAACACCTTCCTGCTCCGCTCGGCCGAGGTGACGATCGACCTGCTGACCGACTCCGGCACCACCGCGATGTCGACCGACCAGTGGGCGGCCTACGACGCCGCTCTCCCCACCCCGGCCACCAGCGAGGCGTTCCTCGCCTTCCAGGCCGCGGTTCGCGACCTCTACGGCTACCGCTACGTGCTGCCGACCCACCAGGGCCGCGCCGCCGAGCAGATCCTCTCCGAGGTCTGCATCCGCCCCGGCCAGGTGGTCCCCGGGAACATGTACTTCACCACCACCAAGGTCCATCAGGAGCTCGCCGGCGGCCGCTTCGTGGACGTGATCGTGGACGAGGCGCACGACCCGGCCAACGACTTCCGGTGGAAAGGGAACATCGACCTCGAGAAGCTGCGGGCGGTGGTCGCCGAGCACGGCGCCAGGCAGGTCGCCTACGTCTCCTTCGAGCTCTCGGTGAACATGGCGGGCGGGCAGCCGGTCTCGATGGACAATCTGCGCGAGGTCTACGCCTACTGCAGCAGCCAGGGGATCCCGGTGATGTTCGACGCCACCCGCGCGGTGGAGAACGCCTACCTGATCCAGAAGCACGACCCGCGCTTCGGCTCGACGAAGGTGCGCGACATCCTGCGCGAGATGATGCTCTACGGCGACGGTTGCACCGTCTCCGGGAAGAAGGACTACCTGATCAACATCGGCGGCCTGCTCGCCTTCAAGGACCACGCCGACTGGGCCACCCGGGCCGAGGAGAAGCTGCGCATCTACGAGGGCGGGGTGCGCGACGGCGGGCTTCCCGCCGCGGACCTCGCGGCGATGGCGCGCGGGCTCGAGGAGATGGTCGACGACCGCTACATCCGCTCGCGGGTCGAGCAGGCGGTCCGCCTCGCCGGCTGGCTCGCGGAGGCCGGCGTGCCGGTGGTGGCGCCGACCGGGAGCCACGCCGTCTTCCTCGACGTCAAGCGCTTCCTGCCGCACGTCGACCAGGACGAGTACCCGGCGCAGCGGCTGGCCGGCGAGCTCTACCTCGAGACCGGGGTGCGGGCCATGGAGCGGGGGAACGTCTCGAAGGGGCGCGACCCGGAGGGCAGGAACTACCGCCCCTCCCTCGAGCTGGTGCGCCTGACGCTGCCGCGCCGCGTCTACACCGACGACCACCTGCGCGCGGTGGCGGACGGGATCATCCGCCTCTACCGGCGCCGCGACTCGATCCGCGGCCTGCGCTGCACGTACGAGCCGCCGACGCTGCGCTTCTTCCAGGGGCGGTTCGAGCCTCTCGGCTGAGGCGCCCTCAGGCTGCGGCTTCCCGCGCCGCCCGCCGCGCCGGCGGGCGGCGCAGCTGCACCAGGCCGAGGAGGAGAGCGCCGAGCAGCACGATCACCGGCCCGGCCGGCAGGTCGAGCAGGAAGGCGAGGAGCAATCCGCCGACGCTCTGCACCACCGCCACCGCCACCGCACCGGCGACCACCGCACCGAGGCCGCGGAAGAGACGCAGCGCCACCAGCGGCGGCAGCGTCAGCAGCGCGATCACGAGCACGATCCCCACCAGCCGCAGCAGCACCACCACGGTGAGCGCCGTGAGCAGGAGCAGCAGCAGCGAGTAGGCCCGCACCGGGATCCCCTGCAGCCGGGCGCACTCCTCGTCGAACGCCACCGCCACGATCCGTCTCCCGAAGAGGAGGACGTGGGCGAGGACCACGAGGTCGGCCCCCGCCGCCAACCAGAGGTCGGCCGGCGAGACGAGCAGGATGTCGCCGAACAGGAAGCCCATCAGGCTCGGTGCGTACCCCGGCGTGAGGTGGATGAAGACGAGCCCGACCGCCATCCCCACCGCCCAGATCACCCCGATCGCGGCGTCCTGACGGCGATCCGAGCGCGCCGACCCGGAGAGGGCCAGGGCGGCGGCCGCGGCCACCCCCACGGCGCCCAGGCGCGGCGGCCAGCCGAGGAAGTAGAAGGCCCCCAGCCCGCCGAAGGCGGCGTGGGCGATGCCGCCGCTCGCCGCCACCAGCCGCTTGAGCACCACGAAGGTGCCGACCACGCCGCAGAGAACGCTCGCCAGCAGCGCCGCCGCCACCGCGTTGCGGAAGAAGTCGAGGGCGAGGAGGGCGCCGAGCTCGGACATCGCGGATCAGCCGTGCCGGTGCCCGCAGAGCAGGGGCAGGCGATGGAGCTCGCCGAGCGCGAGGCTCTCGACCCGGCGGTCGACGAGCACGGCGCGCCCGGCGCGGAAGGTCTCCGGCGCCAGGTCGTGGGTCACGAGCAGGACCGTGGTCGCGGCCGGCAGCTCCTCCACCAGCTCCCAGAGGCGGCGGCGGGAGGGCTCGTCGAGCGACGCGGTCGGCTCGTCGAGCACCAGCAGCTCGGGCTCCCCCACCAGGGCGCGGGCGACCAGGGCGCGTTTCAGCTCGCCCCCCGAGAGCTCGGTGAGGTAGGCGCCGCGCAGCTCCTCGAGCCCGAGCCGCGAGAGCGCGCGCGCCGCCGCCTCGCGGTCCTCTCCGCTCGGCGGGGCCCAGGAGGCGCGGCGCCCGAGCCGCCCCTGCAGCACCATCTCCTCGACCCGCAGCGGAAATCCCCGGTCGAAGGCCGGGAACTGCGGCACGTAGCCGGACCAGTGGCGGCCGCCGGCGGCCCAGGCGATCTCCCCCTCGCTGGGGCGGAGCAGACCGAGCAGCAGCCGCACCAGCGTCGATTTCCCACCGCCGTTCGGGCCCAGGATCGCGAGCCGCTCGCCGGCCGCCACCGTGAGGTCCACGCCGGCGAGCGCCACGTCGGCGCCGTACCGGAAGCCGACCCCGCGGCAGACGACCAGCGGCCGGGGCTCACTCAACGTAGAGCGCCTCGTCGAGCGCGGCGGCGATCCGGCGCAGCGCGGCCGGCCAGTCGGCGGCGAGGGGGTCGACCTCCACCACTCTCGCGCCGATCTGGCGGGCCAGTGCCTCGGCCGCCCGCCGGTGACC
>JAHDVN010000091.1 GCA_023384635.1 Thermoanaerobaculia bacterium | reverse complement strand
CAGGCGCGCCGCTTCGGCGCCGCGCTCCTGACCGCGCAGGAGGCGGTCGGGCTCTCGCGGGAGGACCCGTACCGCGTGGTCGAGCTCGCCGACGGCAGCGAGGTGCGCTCCTACGCCGTGCTGCTCGCCACCGGCATGGCGGTCAAGACGCTCGAAGCGCCCGGGCTCGAGCGGCTGCTCGGCGCCGGCGTCTACTACGGCGCGGCGTCGAGCGAGGCGGCCTTCTACCGCGACCGCGAGGTCTGTGTCGTCGGCGGCGCCAACTCGGCCGGCCAGGGGGCGGGCTTCCTCGCCCGCACGGCGCGCCGGGTGACCATGCTGGTGCGCAGCTCCGGCCTCGAGACCTCGATGTCCCACTACCTCCGGGACCGCATCGCGTCGATCCCGAACATCGACGTGGTGCCGCACGCCGAGGTGGCCGAGGCGCGCGGCGAGGGCCACCTCGAGGAGATCGTGGTGCGCGACCGCGAGCGGGGCACGGAGCGGACGATGGCCTGCGACGCCCTCTTCCTCTTCGTCGGCGCGGCGCCGCGCACCGAGGCGTTCGCCGGCGTGGTGGCGCGCGACGAGCGCGGCTTCGTGCTCACCGGCCCCGACCTGCCGCGGCTGGAGAACGGCCGCCCCCGCGGCTGGGAGCTCGACCGCGACCCGTTCCTCTTCGAGACCAGCGTCCCCGGCGTCTTCGCCGCCGGCGACGTGCGCGCCGGCGCCAACCGCCGCGTCGCCGCCGCGGTGGGCGAGGGCTCGGCCGCCATCTACTCCGTCCAGCGCTACCTCGAGACCGTCTGAGCCGTGCCGCGAAAGACACCACTGCGGCCGCCGGACCGGGACAACCCCGGCCGGAGGAGGAACCGATGAGGATCGCGATCGAGACCTTGGTGAGGGCCGACCTGAACGACGTGTGGGAGGCCTGGGGCAACCCCGAGGACATCGTGCGGTGGAACGCCGCCGCGGACGATTGGCACACCACGCGGAGCCAGGTGGACCTGCGCGAAGGCGGGAGGTTCCTGTCGCGCATGGAGGCGAAGGACGGCAGCGCGGGGTTCGACTTCGAGGGCACGTTCACGCGGATCGTGCCCCGCGAGCGCATCGAGTACCGGATGAGCGACGGCCGGCAGGTGGAGGTGGAGTTCGTCGGGCGTGAGGAGGGCGTCCTGGTGCGGACCACCTTCGACGCGGAGAGCGAGAATCCGCCGGAGCTGCAGCGAGCGGGCTGGCAGGCGATCCTCGACCGCTTCGCGCGCCACGTGGAGGCGAAGCGGTAGCGCGTCGCAGGAGAGCGCGGGGGGCGCGGACAGGGAGGAGCCCGATGCACCCGGACACGGCGAAGTACAACGCGGCACTGGCTGCCGGGGAGCGGGAGATCGGCGATCTCCTGGCCGGCGAGATCGACCGGGCCCTGCCGGAGGCGGAGAACCGGATCTGGCACGCGCATCCCGTCTGGTTCCTCGACGGCAACCCGGTGGTCGGATACAGCAAGCTGAAGGGTAGCGTGCGCCTGCTCTTCTGGAGCGGCCAGTCGTTCGACGAAGCCGGGCTCGCGCCGGAGGGCAGCTTCCGGGCCGCCGAGGCGCGCTACACCGCCGCCGGCCAGGTGAACACGGTGGACCTCGCGCGCTGGCTGGCCAAGGCGCGGGAGATCCAGTGGGACTACCGGAACCTCGTCCGCCGGAAGGGGCGGTTGGAGCGGCTGAGGTGAGGAGGAGGCCTGCCTTCCGAGGGTAGCCGTCTCGTGGACGAACGGATCCGGGCGCTCGGCGGCTGGCGCGCCGAGACGCTGGCGGAGGTGCGCCGCCTGATCTGCGAGGTGGAGCCGGAGATCGTGGAGGCGTGCAAGTGGAGCAAGCCCGGCAACCCGCTGGGGGTGCCGGTCTGGTCCCGCGCCGGGATCGTCTGCACCGGCGAGGCGTACCGCGAGACGGTCAAGCTGACGTTCCCGCGGGGGGCCGAGCTGCCCGATCCCCACGGGCTCTTCAACGCCGGCCTCGCCGGCAAGGCGCGGCGCGCCGTCGACCTGCGCGAGGGCGAGCGCCTCGACGCCGAGGCGTTCCGCAACCTGATCCGCGCCGCGGTGGCGGCGAACCTGCGGGCCGGCAGCCCGCAGCCCGGGGGCCGCGGCCGGCGGTGAGCGGGACCGCCGCGCGGCGCGCGGCCCGGCGGGCGCGAAGGGGGGGACCATGTTCGAGCCGGCATCCGGCGAGGAGATCGGGGCGGTCCTCGCGCTCATGCGGGAGTACTACGCCGCCGACGGCTACGACTTCGACGCCGGGCGGGCCGCCGCGGCGCTCGCGGCGCTCGTCGCCGATCCTGCCCTCGGCCGCCTCTGGGTGGCGCGCGAGGCGGGAGTCGTGGTCGCCTACCTCGCGGTGACCTACGGCTTCAGCCTCGAGTACGGAGGCCGGGACGCCTTCCTCGACGAGCTCGTGGTCGCCCCCGCCCACCGGGGCCGGGGCCTCGGGCGCCGCGCCCTCGCGGTCGCCGAGGCCGCCTGCCGGCAGGCCGGCGTGCGGGCGCTCCACCTCGACCTCGAGCCGGGCAAGCCGGGCGCCGCCCGCCTCTATCGGGCCGCCGGTTTCCTCCCCCTCCCCCGCCGGCGCCTCACCAAGCGCCTCGCGTGAAGGCCCGCGGTGGCGGCCCCGCGCGGAGCGGGGCGCCGTTCCGGCTAGAGTGCCCGCACGCGGGAGCGGGCCCCTGCGAAGGGAGACCGCGGGAGCCGCGATCCCGCCCGGAGGAGGAGGAGACCATGCCCACGCCCCTGGAAGGAACCCTCGAGCGGCTCGCGGCGCTCGGCAGCGAGCGGATGCGGGCGCAGAACCGGAAGCACGGCGTGGCCGGCGAGCAGTTCGGCGTGCGCCTGGGCGACATCCGCAAGGTGGCGGCGGCGATCAAGGGCGACCACGCCCTCGCACTTTCGCTCTGGGAGACCGGGAACCTGGACGCCCGCCTGCTCGCGATCCTGCTCCTCGCGCCCGAGCGGCTCACCGCCGCCGAGCTCGACCGCATGGTGCGCGCGGCAGACTCCCAGCCGCTCGCCGACTGGCTCAACGCCTACGTGGTCCGCAAGCACCCGGAGAAGGAGGCGCTGCGGGAGCGGTGGATGGACGACCCGGACCCCTGGGCGGCGCGCGCCGGCTGGGACCTGACCGCCGAGCGGATCGGCAAGTGCCGGGAAGGGCTCGACCTCGCGGCGCTCCTCGACCGGATCGAGGCCGAGATGGCGAGCGCCCACCCCGCCGCGCAGTGGACGATGAACTTCTGCCTCGCCGGCATCGGCATCCACGTCCCCGCGCTGCGCGCGCGGGCGCTCGCGATCGGCGAGCGCCTCGGCCTCTACCGCGACTATCCCGTCTCCAAGGGCTGCACCTCCCCATTCGCCCCGATCTGGATCGCGGAGATGGTGCGCCGGCAGGAGGGGGCGAAGTAGCAACCCGGCCGGTCCCCCGTCGAGCGGCGCCGGCGGCGTACACTGTCGCCGGTCCGCACGGATGCGGGAGGATGCTGCCCCGAGAAGCCTGTCCATCCGATCCGGCTGGCACCGTCACTCACCACGGAGCGCCGTTCGGCGAGACGAACCGCAGCCGGGCTTCGCGACGGGCGTTCCCCGCGGAGCTGACGGCCGGCAGAGGCCGGCCTCCCGATCGGCTCCCAGAGACACCGATGATGCACCGCGGCCCCGGGACGCGAGACCTCCGGCCATCATGAGCAGGGAACGAAAGGAGCCACCGAGATGACCCAACAGCCCTCCCCGGTCAGCCCCGGATTCCAGGCCTTCGCGGCGGCAGCACCCGGCCATGCCCAGGCGTGGAGCGCCATGGTGCAGGGCCTTGCCGCTGCCAGCGCTCTCGAGAAGAAGACCGCGGCCCTGGCGTACCTGGCGGTACTGGCGGCCCTGCGCCTGGAGAGCGGCGTGCCGTTTCACGTCCAGATGGCACGGCAGCTGGGAGCCTCCCGCGACGAGATCGTCAGCGCCGTCCTGCTCGGCCTGCCGGCCGCGGGCCACGGTGTGACCCAGGTGTTGCCCACCGCGCTGCGCGCCTACGACGGCGAGTGAGGGAGCCCGGAGTCGAGGTGGGTTGAGGTGCCAGGCGACTTGTAGCCGATGATCCAGGCCGTGCCGGGTGGGGAGGTGCGAGATCCAGGCGCCGGATCGCGTCTCTTCCGGCGATGGACGAGCGCCCGCCCCCGGCCGCCGCGCCCCGGTTGCTCGACCGCGTCGCGCTCGCGGTGCGGCGGCGGCGCTTCTCGCGGCGCACCGAGGAGGCGTACCGGGGCTGGGTGCGCCGTTACGTCCTCTTCCACGGCAAGCGGCACCCGGCCGGGATGGGGAGCCAGGAGATCGCCGCCTTCCTCTCCCACCTCGCCGTCGAGCGCCGGGTGGCGGCCTCCACTCAGAACGAGGCGCTCGCGGCGCTCCTCTTCCTCTACCGCGAGGTGCTCGGCGAGACCGTCGCCGAGCTCGACCTCTCCGGCGTCGAGCGGGCGCGGCGGCCCCGCCGCCTGCCGACCGTGCTCTCGCGCGAGGAGGTCCGGCAGCTCCTCGGTGCGCTCGACGGCGAGGCGGCGCTGGTGGCCAGGCTCCTCTACGGCTCCGGCCTGCGCCTGCTCGAAGCGCTCCGCCTGCGCATCAAGGACCTCGACCTCGACCGCCGCGAGCTCACGGTGCGCTCGGGGAAGGGGGACAAGGACCGGCGGACGATGCTCGCGGCCGCCGCGGCGGCGGAGCTCGTGCCCCACTTGGCGCGGGTGCGGCGGCTCTGGGGGGCGGACCGCGCCGCGGGGGCGCCGGGGGTCGAGATGCCGACGGCGCTCGACCGGAAGTACCCGGCGGCGGGCCGGGAGTGGACGTGGTTCTGGCTCTTCCCCGCGCCGCTGCCGTCGCGCGATCCGGAGAGCGGCGTCGTACGCCGGCACCACCTCCACGAAAGCCGCGTCCAGCGCGCGGTGCGCGCCGCGGTCCGAGCCGCCGGGATCGCCAAGCCCGCCTCCTGCCACACGCTGCGCCACAGCTTCGCGACCCACCTCCTGGAGTCCGGCTACGACATCCGCATGGTGCAGGAGCTGCTCGGCCACAGCGACGTCTCGACCACCATGATCTACACCCACGTCCTCAACCGCGGGGGCCGCGGCGTCCGCAGCCCCGCCGACGACCTCTGAGGCGAGCGCCAGGCTAGGCGGCAGATCCCGCCGCGTTTGTCCTCGCCCGCCGGCTCGTGTACCATGCCCCAAACCACTAGGGACAAGTGACTTCGGTGCCAGACGCCACCTCCCGTGCCACCAGCTTAGACGGCATCGCCCGTCATCTAACACCTCCCGGTCACAGCAAGGGCTGGGACCGAATAACAAGTTAGACGGCGCTAGAAACCGCCATGACTGGGCCACACTTGAGTCGACTTGGCTTGGCGGCAGTCTTGGTTCTCGCGTTCACCGTTGTGGCGTACGTGGGCTACCTGGTGGGCGAGCGGACCGGTCGTGGCCGCGGCTGCCTGAGCTCGGCGCTGGCCTGGCGCGGGCCCACTGGCGCGTCGATCGCTGAAGCAGTCCTGTCCAAGCCCGGCTCGCGAGTCGACTACACTTGTTGGGGTGCCCACTGCAGCATCTCGGCAGCCTTCCCGAACGGCTCGGAGTGGGTTGGTGGGAGGTGGGCGTACGTCCCTGAGAGAGACCTTCTCTTCGCGGTTGAGCCATCAGGGGCAAGACTGGTACCGGGTATCGAGTCGTGGGGCGACTACGTCGTGGGAAATGCCAACTGAGCGCATGCGAACCGTCATGCTGGCGTCGTCTAACAACTCGCTCCAGCGGACGGCCGCGCTGAGCGCGTCCGCCGCTGAGCTCCAGATCCGTTAGACGGCATGGACAGCAAAGCGGTCAACAAAGAGATTCGCCGTACCATTTGGCCAGCGCTCAAGACACATGGCTTCACGCAAGTCTCAGCGCGCACTGCTTGGCGACACGGTGATCAGAAGATCGACGTCGTCAACTTCCAATCATTCAACAGCTACAACGCTGATGTCATGGGTGTAACGACGTTCTCGTTCGCGGTGAATTTGGGCGCGTATCTGCGCTATGTGCCGCCGCAGTGGCCGCCGACGAAGATCAAGGATGGCGTGCCATATCCCGCGGAGTATGAGTGTCAGTTCCGAGGCGGACTGAACCGAGCGATTTCGCAGCCTAAGAACGCTCATGCTCACGTGTGGTTGGTGGAAACAGACGGCCGGAACCTTGGCTGGTGCGTCAACGATGTCCTTCAGAAGATCCCTGAAGCACTTGCCTGGTTCGAGCGTCTCGAGAGCAAGAACTCCGTGCTGCGAATTCTGCTAGAACAGCCCGAACAGATGTCGAGTCTCTGGGGCTTCGGTAACAGGCCATCGCCCCATCGGTCCTACTTACTCGGTTACGTTGCAATGCAGCTTGGAAACGACGCCCTGGCGGACCTGGAGTTTTCAAATGCCGTCGCGTCGGGATGCTATGCGCACCTTTTCTCGAGCGTAAGTGGAGCCCGTCACCGTGCCGTCTAACAAGCAGTTGCAGCGGACCATGATACGGCGTCGCTCGCGCGCAACGCGCGGCCGCTGAACTGCGGCGTTAGAAGGCACATGAAACGTTTCGTCGCTCTTGCCGTCGGGTTCTCGATTGGCCAGATTCTCGCGGGTTCTGCGATTGGCTGGTACTACGTCTTTGTCCTTCAGAAGTACGATCCCAAGTTCAGTAGAGCGCCATTCGCTGCCTTCGAGATTCACAGGGATCTGTCGATTGTGCTCGCTCTGGTTGGTGTCGCTGTCATCGGATTGCTCCTTGCTCTGGGCAGGCGTCGGAGTTCCGGACTCTTCCTGCGGCCGCTCCGAGGAGCCATCGTAGCGGTCGTCTTCGGGCTTCTTAGCGGCAGTCTGCATTTCGCATATCTGGAACTCGCCAATCGCTGGGGGGCGCTCGCATATCTGTTCTGGGTTCCACCCGTGATTTGCGCCGCTGCTTGCGTAGGGCTCGACGCGGTGATGAGCAGAAAGGTGATTGCCCCGGCGTGAGGGGTGTGCCTTCTAACCCTTCGCTCGCACGGACAAACGGGCTTCGCCCGTTTGCCGCTCAGCTCATGATCCGTTAGCCGACCCGGTTTACGTCCTGCGCCTTCCACCGACAGTGATCAGAGTCGTACGCCTGCTCTCGCGACTGCGGCTGCACGTCATCGCAGCGGCCATGTTGGCTGTCAGCGGAACGCTGCTCTTCGGTTTCCTGCATGCGTTGCTCATTGAGCCGATCTGGTCGCGGTTAATCGGCGGACTGCCGTTCGCGCTCTTGGCCAGTGCCGGCATCACTTGGTGTCACTACGAGTTGGTCGTCCACAACCGGTCGCGAGGCGGCATCGTGAGTGGCGCCGCGTTCGGTGCCGCCGTCTGGATCGCCCTACTTCCAATGACTCTTCTCGCCGCTGCCATTCGCGCCGCTGGCCTTCGCCCCCGGTTGGGTGGCTTCGAGGCACCTCTTGAGTTCCTGGTAGCTGCAGCCACTGGCGCCGTAGCTGGCCTTGCGCTTACTCGCTCCCTACGCGGCACCCTCTCCGCTGCCGCGTGCATGGCAGCCGTAGTTCTCGCCATGGGCGGCCCTATCGCCATTGGTGTTGGCAAGACTCAACGCTTGCTCTTCCTCGGTTTCCTGCCGGTCTTCATTGGCGCTGGCGCCCTGCTGTCTGGCCTTTCCGCCCGCAACCCCCCGGCACATCCAGTCCTAACCGCTTCTGGCGGGTCGTCTAACCCCTCGTTGCAGCGGACGCCACCCGGGTGATCTCTCCAACGCCTTCGCGTCTGGCGTCGACCAGCCGTGGCGCCGCTCAGCAGCCCGGCCGGGTGGCGCCGCTGAACTCATAGTCCGTTAGACCACACGTGAACGCTCCTCGCAGCCTTGGTGTCCTCCTCTGCTGTTGCCTCGTCGCAGGGTGCGCCGCAGCGCCGTCAGTCCAGCCTGACAATGCCACGACAGAATCGTCTCTTGAAAGTGGGTTAGTTCCTTCTATGGCCTATGGAGTGAAGCTCGCCCTTCCGAAGAGCGCGAGGGGGCCGCTCTATGATTCTGACGACTACGGCCGCTCTCACCCGACGTGGGAGGGTCCAAAGTGGCACGTACACTTCGTGTACGGCAACGGCGGACTCACGGAGTTCATGGAGGGCGCGCGTTGTCTATCGCTAGACGATCAAGTGATGCGTCGAAGAGTCTGTATCGGCGACTACATGTACTTCGGGGCTATGGCAGACATCTCTCGGGTAGACTCACCTGAGCTAGTTTCGTCGATGCAGGTCACAATTGAAGTGGGTGGCCTGAGCGAAGAGCAGGCCTTAGAGGTGATTCGCTCGGCCGTCACAACGTGGGAGGGCCAGTAGGTGTGGTTTAACTATGCGTTCAAGCGGACCGCGAGGCGAGGCTTCGATGTTTACTGATTCGTTGTCGGCCCGCGGCCGCTTAACGCGGCGTTATGCGGCGAACTAGAGCCTGAGCGATGCGGCGCCTGATGTTTCCTGTTTCAAGACGATTGCTCCTCACTTGGGGAGTCTTCGGATTGGCAGTGTGGCCAGCGTTCATGTTGCAGGCGCTAGTGTTGCAACTGTTCCACGTCGTGGGGCGGAGTACAGCCCCATGGGCTGTTGTGGCTGAGGAACTTGCCGGAATGGCCCTTCCGATGATCGCTGCGCTGCTGCTGGCGCGGTGGCTCGGGAGGAGACTCACCTCGAAGGCTCCTGACACAGGTACTCCCCCAACGCGGAGGCGCCCGCTACCGTGGCTCTGGGGATCGTTAGCGGTGCTCTATGCACTTACTTGGGGACTCGGTGCGCCAGCTGTCCAGACAGCGTTGGTACTCGAAGAACTTGCGGAGTACAAGAAGCTGGAACCGGAAGCCGCTGCGGAGAGGGAGTACTGGCGCCGCTATCCGCACTTGAGGGTGGTGGTGTGTGTCCCCATGGTTCCCGGGATCCTAGCGACGTTCCACGAGTACCGGCTCGGGGGTCAGAACGGGTGGGGTGGCTGGAGGGTCCACCTCTGGTACGGCGGTGAAGTAAGAGAAATCGCGAACTCAGTGCGGTGGGTTTCCTGAATGCCGCTTTGCCGCATAACCCCTCGTCACAGCGGACGCGCCTCGCGCGCCGCTGAACTCGATATCCGTTAGGCGTCAGAGAACCGCCCTTGCCCTGTGACGCGGAGGTCCAGATGAAGTGGCATCAAATTCACCAATTGGTTAGCCGTCATGTCTTTCGCGTCGAGACCCAAGACGGCGTCGGAACAGGCTTCCTCTTCGGCTACAACCGAGACAAGTCCCTTGCCGCCGTAGCCACAGCTGCCCACGTCGTCAGCCATGCCCATCATTGGAGGCAGCCGATTCGATTGGTTCATCACGCCACATCCAAGGAAGTGTTCCTCGGGGTCACTGACCGCGTGATCTTCCTCAACGCGCGCCGCGACAGCGCCAGCATTCTAGTCCACGCTGCTGCTCTGCCCTTTGAGGTTGACACGCTCGAACTCTTCAACCCAACAAAGTACAAGAGAGTCGGAATCGACATCGCCTGGATGGGCTTTCCGTCCGTGGCGTATCCGGAGCTTTGCTTCTTCACCGGCTGCATCAGCGCTTTCCTCGGAAACGAAGACTGTTACCTCGTCGATGGCGTAGCCATCAACGGGGTCAGTGGCGGCCCGGTGTTCGCCGCAAAGGACGAGAAGACACCCGAGATCATTGGAATCGTATCGGCCTACCTACCGAACCGGACTGGCAATACGCCCGGCCTTCTACGCGCCCAAGATATCTCGCAGTTTCATCAAGACCTACAGTTAGTACATTCATTCGACGACGCAAAGCAGAAAGAAAAGAGGGCGCAGCAGGAAGCTGTGGCTCAGGGGCAGCAGCCATCTCATCCCGAGCCGCCGCCAGAACCACCCGCACCATCTGAACCTGCCGCCTAACCGCTATCAGGCCCCCTCGTGTCAAGGGGTAGCCGATCCCCAGGGCGGGCGTTGAGCCAGCCGAGCTGGTTGAAGGACTACCTCTCTACCTGATCGTCGCTGACTTCGCTTCACGTTCTGGCGCAGCCGGTCCGGCGCTGCACCCAACAGCTATCGAGGCTCTGTCGCGCGGTTCTTGTCGCGCGGTCGCGAGCGAGTCTCGCGACGTCCCCCAAGCTCATTCGTGCCCTCGTGCCGTCCTCTTCAAGTCGTCGATCTCGAAGGATGCGTTGGTGGCGGGCTCGGGTGAGGGGCAGCGTCGGTCGGTGAGGGAAGCGGTGGAGAAGACGCCGGCGTCTCTTCAATTCGGCAAGCTGCCCGACCCTTGGTGCCCCCGGATCGTGCGCGGGCTCGTGACGTCCCACGGCTCGTGGCCCGATGCGATCCTGGGTGGGGCTCAGGGGGACCTCGGCTCTCCTTAGGCGATGAGCTCGCCGGCGCTCCTCCGATCGGGATTAGGCCTCGCGATAGAAGCGCTCCGCATCGAAGGGTTGCTGTCGCTTCTGCATGTGGAAGACGGCGCGTCCGAGCTTGTGGGCAAGCACGGAGAGGGCCTTGGCCCTGCCCAAGCGCTTGACCAGGCGGGCGTGGAGCTTCTGTGCGCGGGGATTGGCGCGCAGGAGGAGCACGGCGGCTTCGGAGAAGGCCCACTTGAGGTGGACGTCGCCCTGCCTGCGCCCACGCGAGCCCCCGAGCTTGCCGGAGCTCTCGCCGCGCGGAGCCACGAGCCTGGCGTAGGAGGCAAACTGCTGCACGGTGTCGAAGCAGTCGAAGTCTGGCACTTCGTAGTGAATGGTCATGGCGAGGGTCTCGCCGATGCCGGGGATGGTGCGCAAGCGATAGAACGAGGCGAGGTCGTCGACCTTGACCGCGCGGACGAGAGTGCGCTCGAGCTCGTCGATCAGCGCATCGAGGGCGTCGAGCCGAGAGCAGTCGGCGCCGATGGACAGGCGGGCGGAGCCGGAGGGAAAGTGCTCGGCGAGACCGGCGCGGTTGGCGGCGCGATCGAGCCGTGCCGGAGTCCGCTCGAGGTTGTACTGGCTCTGACTGATCTGGAGATGCGAGAGAAGCTCGGCGCAGCGACGGGCGAAGAAGAGTCGCCGCCGGAGAAGAGCGCGTGTGGCGCGCAGGGTCCGAGGGTAGGTGTAGGCCAAGGGAAAGTGACCGAGGCGCAGCAGACGTGCAATCTTCTCGGAGTCGAACCTGTCGCTCTTCGTCTTGGTACCGTAAATGAGACGCATGCCGAGGGCGTGGCCGAGGGCGAATGCGATGCCCTCGTCCTCGCAGAGATCGGCGAGCCAGTACCAGCAGAAGATGCACTCGCAGCCG
>JAHDVN010000562.1 GCA_023384635.1 Thermoanaerobaculia bacterium | reverse complement strand
GGCCGGCCTCGGCGCCGGTCTTCCTCGCCCTCGCGGGCGATCACGCCCCGGGCCGCAGCCGCCGGCTCTTCGTCTCCAACCCCGATCCCGGGCCCGTCACCGTCACGCTGGCCCTGCTCGAGGAGGGCGCCGGGAGCCAGCCGCAGACCGTCGCCCTGGCGCTCGGCGGCGGCGAAAGCCGCGAGATCGCCGAGCCGCGCCTCACTCTCTTCGGAGCCGGCGAAGGGGCCGGCCTGCTGCGCATCGCCTGGGATGGGGGGCAGCCGGGTCCGTACATCGCCGCGGCGATCGACCGCCAGCCGCTCGCTGCGGTGGGATCGGGAACCGCCGCGATCCCCGAGGCGGCGCCCGCGATCGCCACCGAGGGGTTTCTGCCGCTGCCCGCTCCCGGCGGCGCCTGGACGTCGACTCTGCGCCTGCTCGAGACCGGCGCCCGCTCGACCAGCGTCCGGGTCGAGCTCCTCGACGCGCTCGGCGAGCCGCTCGGGGTGCGATACGTCGGTGTGAACGCCCGCGGGCTCTACGAGCGCGCGCTCGCGTCGCTCTTCCCGGGCCCGGTCGACGGCCTCGGTCGGCAGCTGCGGCTCGAGCTCGAGAGCGGCGGGCCGGTCGTCGCCTGGCTGGTGGCCGAGCACGCGGAGGGCGACTTCGCCCTTTCCCTCGGGCAGCCGGCCACGGCGCCCTGAACCCGCGCTTCCTCAGCGGGCGCGCGGGCCTCCGAGCACCCGCGCCGGCAGGGAGAGCAGCGCCCGCAGGAAGGCGAACACCCCCTCCACCGCGATCCCCAGCAGGCGGAACGGCAGGAGCAGGATCCAGACGAACGGGTAGAGGATCAGGGCGAGCAGGGCCAAGGGCCAGCTGACGACCAGGAGCAAGAGCCAGAGGAGAAAGGTGCCCATCGCAGGCCTCCGCGCGTGTCCAGGAGAGGTACGCGGGGTGCGCTCCCGAGTTGCGTGCCGCCGGCCCGCGATCCGGCCCGGTGGTGTTACAGTCCCGCTCGCTCCGGGCGGTTGCCCGCCGAGCGCAGGAGGAGACGACAGGAAGATGGCGGCGAACGGCATCCCGCGGCGCTGGACGATCGAGGATTCTCTCGAGATCTACAACATCCGCCTCTGGGGGAACAACCACTTCTCGGTCAACGAGAAGGGGCACATCCAGGTGCATCCCGAGGGTCCCGGGACCGCCGCCATCGACCTGCGCGCCCTGGTCGAGGAGACGCGGCAGCGCGGGATCGGGCTCCCGTTCCTCATCCGCTTCTCGGAGATCCTCGGCGCGCGGGTGCGCGAGCTCAACGAGGCGTTCCGCCGCGCCACCCAGGAGTACGGCTACCAGGGGGTCTACCGCGGCGTCTATCCCATCAAGGTGAACCAGGAGCGGTACGTCGTCGAGAAGCTCGTCGAGGCAGGACGTCCGTACCACTTCGGGCTCGAGGCGGGATCCAAGCCCGAGCTCCTCGCGGTGATGGCGATGCTCGACGACGAGGAGGCCCTGATCGTCTGCAACGGCTACAAGGACGAGGAGTACATCGAGACGGCGCTCTTCGCCTCG
>JAHDVN010000090.1:1627-11445 GCA_023384635.1 Thermoanaerobaculia bacterium | reverse complement strand
CCCTCGGGTACGGCCGCGTCGGCACGGAGCGCTTCACCTCGATCGGGCCGCGCTGGTGGTTCGGGCGGCCGACCGTGCGTGCCGGCGAGGCGGTGGGGCGCAATGCCGCTCCGCTCTCGCGCCTCGCGCACGGCGCCCTGCGTCTCGACCGTCCGGGGGCGCGGGTGGAGCGGCTCGAGGGGAGGAGCGAGCTCGCCTGCACCCAGCAGTACCACTCCCTCACGGTACCGGCCGGGATGGCGCCGCCGGGGGCCGAGCGGCGGCCCGTGGTCGAGGTCACGACGCTCGCCGCCTTCCTCGCCGACCCGCGCGCCGGCGCCTCGCCCGCCCACCCCGAGGCGGACCTCTGGCCGCCGCGGCCGCAGAGCCCGGGACCGCGCTGGGGGATGGCGATCGACCTCACCGCCTGCACCGGGTGCGCCGCCTGCGTCGTCTCCTGCCAGGCGGAGAACAACGTCCCGGTGGTCGGCCGCGACGAGGTGCGCCGGCAGCGCGAGATGCACTGGATCCGCATCGACCGCTACTACGAGGGCGAGGGGGACGACGTGGCGCTGGCGCAGCAGCCGATGCTCTGCCAGCACTGCGCCAACGCCCCCTGCGAGACGGTCTGCCCGGTGCTCGCCACCGTGCACAGCGCCGACGGCCTCAACCAGCAGGTCTACAACCGCTGCGTCGGCACCCGCTACTGCGCCAACAACTGCCCGTACAAGGTGCGGCGCTTCAACTGGTTCGACTACCCGCGCGCGGACCGGCTGGCGAACATGGCGCTCAACCCGGATGTCGTGGTGCGCTCGCGCGGCGTGATGGAGAAGTGCTCGCTCTGCGTGCAGCGGATCCAGGAGGCGAAGGCCGAGAGCCGGCGGCTCGGCCGGCCGGTGGCCGACGGCGACGTGGCCACCGCCTGCGAGCAGTCGTGCCCGGCCGAGGCGATCGTCTTCGGCGACCTCGCCGACCCGGCGAGCCGGGTGGCGCGGGCCGCCGCCGATCCGCGCCATTACCACGTGCTCGCCGAGCTCCACGTGAAGCCGGTGGTCGGCTACCTGCGCCTGGTGCGCCACAGGGACGAAGCCGCGCCGCCGCCTGCCGGCCGGGAGGACCACCGCCATGGCTGAAGCGCTCGCCGGCCTGCGCCGCCCGCTGGTCGCCGGGGAGAAGCGGCCCGGCGACGTGACCGCCGACGTCGCCCGCCCGATGGAGGGGAGGCCGAGCGGCTGGTGGTGGGGCGGCCTCGTCCTCTCGCTCGCCGCCCTGGCCGTCGGCGCCGTCTCGGTCACCTACCAGGTGGCCACCGGCATCGGCACCTGGGGCCTGAACCGCACCGTCGGCTGGGCGTTCGACATCACGAACTTCGTCTTCTGGGTCGGCATCGGCCACGCCGGCACGCTGATCTCGGCGGTGCTCTTCCTGCTGCGCCAGCGCTGGCGCACCTCGGTCAACCGCGCCGCCGAGGCGATGACGCTCTTCGCGGTGATCTGCGCCGCGATCTTCCCCCTGATCCACATGGGGCGGCCCTGGCTCGCCTTCTGGACCGTCCCCTACCCGAACCCGCGCGGCCCGCTCTGGGTCAACTTCCGCTCGCCGCTGCTCTGGGACGTCTTCGCGATCTCGACCTACTTCATCATCTCGGCGGTCTTCTGGTACGTCGGCCTGGTGCCGGACCTCGCCACGCTGCGCGACCGCGCGGCCAAGGGGCTGCGCAAGAAGTTGCTCTCCTTCTTCTCGCTCGGCTGGGACGGCCGGCTCGCGACCTGGAACCGCTACGAGATGGTCTACCTGCTGCTCGCGGGGCTCGCGACGCCGCTGGTGCTCTCGGTGCACTCGATCGTCAGCTTCGACTTCTCGACCTCGGTGATCCCCGGCTGGCACACCACGATCTTCCCGCCCTACTTCGTGGCCGGCGCCATCTTCTCGGGGGTGGCGATGGTGCTCACGCTGATGCTCGTGGTGCGCAAGACGATGCGCCTCGAGGAGTACATCACCCAGCACCACGTCGACGTGATGTGCAAGCTCATCATCGCCACCTCGAGCATGGTGGCGCTCGCCTACGGCACCGAGTTCTTCATCGCCCTCTACTCGGGCAACCCGTACGAGCGGTTCGTGTTCATGAACCGGGCCATGGGGCCGCTCGCCTGGAGCTACTGGATCATGGTCGGCTGCAACGTGCTGGTGCCGCAGCTCTTCTGGTCGGCGCGGCTGCGGCGCCGCCACCTCGTGGTCTTCGCCGCCACGCTCCTGATCAACGTCGGGATGTGGTTCGAGCGCTTCGTGATCATCGTCACCTCGCTCCACCGCGACTTCCTCCCCTCGAGCTGGTCGAGCTACGTCCCCACGCCGATCGAGGTGGGGACGCTGGTGGGCACCTTCGGCCTCTTCTTCACCGCGTTTCTCCTCTTCTGCCGCTTCCTGCCGGTGATCGCGATGGCCGAGATCAAGGGCGTGCTCTCGTGGGGGCGGCCGCGCCAGGGGGGGCACGAATGAGCCAGCGCGTGCTGCGGGCGGTCTTCGCCCGCGAGGAGGATCTCCTCCCGGCGGTGCGCGAGCTGCGCGCGCGCCGCTACGAGATCGCCGACATCCACGTGCCGTACGCGGTGCACGGGCTCGACCGCGCCGCCGGGCTGCGCGCGGCGCGCGTCTCCTGGGTGGGGGCGACCTTCGCCTTCGCCGCCGCCTTCGGCATCATGGCGTTCCAGGTCTGGACCTCGGCGGTCTCCTGGCCGCTCGACGTGGGCGGCAAGCCGTTCGCCTCCCACCCCTCGTTCGTGCCCGCCACCTTCGAGATGGGTGTCCTGCTCGGCGGCCTCGGCGCGGTGGCGGCGCTCCTGGTGGCGGCGCGACTCTACCCGGGCAAGCGGGTGGAGCTCGTCCACCCGCGGGTGACCGACGACCGCTTCGTGGTCACGCTGGCGGAGACCGACGCGGCCTTCGACGCCGCGGCGACCTGGGCGCTCTGCGAGCGGCTCGGAGCGGTCGAAGTGCTCGAGGATCTCATGGCGGAGGAGCGGCGATGAGAGGGGCCGTCAACCTGCTGCTGCTCCTCCTCCTCGCCGCGGTCCTCGGCCTCCACTGGGTGCTCGGCGCCGACCCGGAGCGGCGCAACGTGGAGCTCTTCCCGGCGATGGTCGACGCGGTGCCGTTCGAGTCGTACGCCGCCAACCCGCACTTCGCCGACGGCAAGACGGCGCAGGCGCCGCCGCCGGGCGCGCGGGTGCGCGAGGCCGGGCGGTTCGGCTACGGCCCCGGCCCGGAGGAGGCGCTGCGCGCCGGCCGCGAGCTGGCGAACCCCTACTCGCCCCACGACGACACGGCCCTCTCGCGCGGCGCCGCGGTCTGGGCGACCTACTGCCGGGTCTGTCACGGGCCGTCCGGCGCAGGAGACGGGCCGGTGGCGCGCCGCGGCGTGCCGGCGCCGCCGTCGATCCACACCGGGAGGGCCCGCGCGATGGCCGACGGCCAGCTCTTCCACATCGTCTCCGCGGGACAGGCGAACATGCCGGGCTACGCGGCGCAGGTCCTTCCCGACGACCGCTGGCGCGCGATCCTCCATCTGCGCGCGTTGCAGGCGGCGGGGCCACCGGCGGGGTCGGCGGAGGATGCACCCGCAGGGTCGCCGGAGGGCACGGCCGCGGGCGCCGGACCGCCGGCGGGGACCGGCGCGGGGGGTGCGCCGTGAGCGCGGCGGGGAGCTTCCGGTCACCGGCGGTGGGACACGCGATTCCGGCCTACGCCCCCGCGCCGAGGCTCTCGCGCGTGGTCTGGGCGCTCGCGCTCCTCGGCGCCGGCGCCGCGGCCGTGGGGGGGCTCGCCTCGCCGGCGCGCCTCTGGGCTGGCCTGCTGGTGGCGGGGCTGTTCCTCGCCGGGCTGGGCCTGGCGGCGATGGCGTTCGTCGCGATCCACCAAGTGAGCGGCGCCGGCTGGGCGACGGTGCTGCGGCGGGCGCCGGAGGCGCTCTACCCGCTGGCGCCGCTCGGCGGCCTGCTGGTGCTGCTCGCGATCGCCGCGGGCGGCGGAGCGCTCTACCCCTGGATGGAGCCGGGGCCCGGGAGCGGCCACGGCGCCCACGGCGCGGGGGGCTTCAAGGCGGTCTGGCTGCGGCCCGGCTTCTTCTACCTGCGCACCGCGACCTACGTGTTGCTCTGGGCTGTCTTCGCCGCGCGGCTGCGGCGCCTGTCGCGAGCGCAGGACGCGGCCCCCTCGCACGCGGCGCTGCGCGCGGCGAACCGCACCTCGGTGCTCTTCCTCTTCGTCTTCGCGGTGACCCTCTCGGCGGCGGCGGTGGACTGGGTGATGTCGCTCGAGCCGCACTGGTTCAGCACCATCTTCGGTGTCTACCACTTCTCCGGGCTCTTCCTCTCGGGGCTCGCGGTCGTCACCCTGCTCGCGCTCGGCCTCTCGCGGCCCGCGGCACCGCTCGAGGGCCTCGTCGGCGAGGCGCACCGGCACGACCTCGGCAAGCTCCTCTTCGCCTTCTCGACCTTCTGGATGTACATCTGGTTCAGCCAGTTCATGCTGATCTGGTACAGCAACCTGCCCGAAGAGACGGTCTACTACGTGCCCCGCCTGACGGGCGGCTGGGCGACGCTGTTCGTCGCCAACGCGGCCGTGAACTGGGGGATCCCCTTCCTGGTGCTGCTCTCGCAGCCGGCCAAGCGCAATCCGCGGGTGCTGGCGAGGGTGGCGCTGCTGCTGCTCTTCGGGCGCTGGCTCGATCTCTACGTGATGATCGCGCCGCCGGTGCTGCAGGGGGAGCCGGCGGTGGGTGCGGCGGAGCTGGGGCCGCTGGCGCTCGCCGCCGCGCTGGCGCTCTGGGTGGTGCCGCGCGGTCTCGCCGCGGCGCCGCCGGTGCCGCTCGCCGATCCCCTCCTCGCCGAGAGCGTGCACCACCATGGCTGAACCGCGGTCCGGGCCGGACGCGGCGCCGCCGAAGCGAACCCCCGGCCCGCCGGAGATCTCCCGATGGACCTGACCACCGCTCTGCTCGGCGAGCACGCCGTGCTCCATACCCTCCTCGACCGCATCGAGCGCGCCGCGCCCGGCTGGGACCTCGGCGCCTGCCAGGAGTGGGGACGCCTGCTCGAGGCCGCGCTCGAGACGCACGCCGGCCTGGAGGACCGCCTCCTCTTCCTGGCCCTCGAGCCGGCCCTGGGGACGCAGGGCGGCCCGCTCGCGGTCATGCGCCTGGAGCACGAGCGGATCGAGGGGGCGATCCACCGCCTGGCCGCCGCCGCGGACGCGGCCGAGGCGCGCCGGCTGCTCGCCGAGATCGCGGCGACCGCGCGCTCCCACTTCGCGAAGGAGGAGAACGTCCTCTTCCCGATGGCGGCGCGCTTCCTCGGCACCGGCCGGCTCGAGGAGCTCGGTGCCGAGTGGGCCGCGGCCCGCATCCCGCAGTCGGCGCACTGCGGGTAGCCGCCCGCGCCGGGGACTCCGCCTACCCGTCCACTGCGGCGCCGCCTAGCCGTCGTGGCGGTGCCCGTGGTTGTGGTGGTGATGATGATGGTGGCCGTGGCCGTGCTCATGCTCGTGGCCGCCGCAGTCGTGCAGGCCGCCGCCGCCGCAGAGCGAGCCCGCGGAGGCGAGACGGCCCGCGAGGCCCGCGCGCGCCAGCGCCTCGGGATCGCCGCCCGCGACGCCGAGCACGACGTCGATCCCCCAGGCGGTGAGGATGGCGCTCGCGCGCTGGCCCATCCCCCCGGCGAGCACGGCGGTGACCCCCTCCTCGCGCAGCCAGCGCGGGAAGGAGCCGTGCTCGTGGGCGGGGGCGGCGACGATGGCGGCGGCGGCGATCTCGGCGCCGGGGCCCTCGGCGGTGAACAGGGCAAAGGCGTCGGCGCCTCCGAAGTGGGACGAGAACGCTCCGGCGGCGAGGGGTACGGCGATCTTCTTCATGGTGGGGTTTCCTTTGCGAGGGGGTCGGGGGCGCCTTCATGCCGGCAGCGGCAGCCGCGGCCGCGGCGGCGGCCGCCCCAGTGGAGGGGACAGGGAAACGGCTCCCCCGGGCCGGCCACCACCGGGGCGTCGCCCACGACCAGGGCCTTGCCCTCGACCAGCGCCTCGGCGACGACGGCGCGGGCGCGGGCGAGGACGCGGGCGAAGGTCGGGCGCGAGACCCCCATGCGCTCGGCCGCGGCCTCCTGGTAGAGGCCCTCGAGGTCGGCGAGGCGCAGCGCCTCGAGGCCGTCGAGGGCGAGGGTCAGCACGGGGGTCGCCCGCAGTGGCCGGCCGATCGGCTTGAATCCGGCCACGGGCCGGGGCAGGTCGATCCGTCGGGGCTGCGCGGGGCGGGGCATGGGGGCGGTCCGGCGCCGGGCTCGGGCCCGGACATTGTGAGCATATGACCGTAACCGGCCCGGGTCAAGGGTCCGGGTCGAGAGCGCCGGCGGCGCGAGGTCGAGGGAGGGCGGAACGGACCGGGACCGGGAGGGCCGGGAGGGCGGGCGGGGCGACCGCGGGGAGCGGCCGCCCCGGAGCACGAACTAGAGGTCCGCGAGCATCGCGTCGGCCTCCTCGCAGGTCTTGGCGACGCCGGCGGCGGACTTGGCGAACGCGGCCTGCTCCTCGTCGGTGAGGTCGAGCTCGACGATCTGCTCGACGCCGTTCCTGCCGACGATCGCCGGCACGCCGCAGAAGAGGCCGTCGACGCCGTACTCGCCCTCGAGCTTGGCGCAAACCGGCATGATCTTGCGCTTGTCGAAGATCACCGCCTCGGCCATCTCGAGGGCCGACCAGGCCGGGGAGACGAAGGCGGAGCCGAAGCCGAGCAGACCGACCACCTCGCCGCCCGCCTTGCGGGTGCGGCTTTCGATCTTCTCGAGCGTCGCGGCGTCGAGGAACTTGGCGACCGGGACGCCCGCGATCAGGCAGGAGCTGCGCACCGGCACCATGTCGTCGCCGTGGCCGCCGAGCACGATGGCGTTCACGTTCTCGACCGAGACCTTCGCCGCCTCGGCCACGAAGGCCCGGTAGCGCGCCGAGTCGAGCACCCCGGCCATCCCCATGAGCCGCTTCTTCGGCGGCGAGAGACGCTTGTCGAGGGTGAAGACGATGGCATCGAGCGGGTTGGCGATGGAGATGATCATCGCCTCGGGGCAGTGCTCCGCGATCCCCTTGGCGACCTCGATCGTGACCTTCAGGTTGATCGCGAGCAGCTCCTCGCGGCTCGGGAAGGTGCCGTCGGGGCGCGCCTTGCGCGGCACGCCGGCGGTGTTGATCACCATCTCGGCGCCGGCGAGCGCCGAGTAGTCCTTCGAGCCGACGACCCTGACGTCGCGGGCCATCACCGGCAGCCCCTCCGCGATGTCGAGGCACTTGCCGATCGCCACCGACTGCTTGCGCACCACCGCCTGGCGCTCCTCCGGATCCGCCGGGTTGGGCATCGGCGCCGGGTCGCACATCCCGACCTCGCGGGCGAGGCGGCGCTGCGCGATCTCCTGCACCAGCACCCCGCCAATGAAGCCGCCTCCGATGACTCCGATCTTGTCGAGCATGAGATCCCTCCGTTCCGGGCCGCGAGGCCGCGATGAGTTGGCCGGCGGCGACGGGGCCGGCCGCGCGCCTTCCGGTCGCCTGTCCGCGCCGACGATACTCTCCCGGCGCCCCGTCCCGCCAGACCGCCCGGCGGGGTGGGAACGATCGCCCGCCGGAGGGGCGCGGGCCGCTACGCGCTCGCCCGCACCGGGAGGATGACCATCGGCACCCCGAGCCACTGCAGCCGGCGCTGGATCGCCGCCGAGGTCTCGTTGTGCAGCAGGCCGTGGAACCAGCGCTCGCGCCGGAAGACGAGCTTGCCGGCCACGACCGTGGCGCGGGGGTAGCGCCGGGCGAGCTCTGCCGCGAGCGCGGTCCCCTCCTCGACGACGTCGATGCCGGTGGCGGTGGCGAGATCGGCGGCGAGGCCGAGGCGGCGGGTGAGGGCGACGTACCTCTCGAGATCGACGCGCGTCGCCGCCTGCAGCGCCTCGATCTCCTCGCGCCCCTTGAACGAGCCGGAGTCGATGACCGCGATGCCCACGAAGACGAACTGCCGGTAGAGCCCCGGGAAGGTGCGCAGGACCGAGAGGAGGGTGTGCACGCCGAGGCCGCTGAAAGAGCGGACCAGGACCACGGCGGTCGGCGCGGCCGGATCGAGCGGCTCGCGGTTCGGCCGGCCCCGTGTCGGCAGCGAGCCGAGGATCTCGTCGAGTCGCCGGAGCCCCACCCTCGCGCGCGCGTAGTGGGCGTGGATGCCCAGGCAGAGCAGAACGAGGGCGGCGGTCAGCGTCACGGTGAGCCAGCCGCCGTGCCCGAACTTCTCGAACAGGGTGATGCCGAGGATGCTCGCGCACATCGCGAAGGCCAGCCCGTGGAGCGCCAGGTGCCGGCGGCGCCCGGGCAGGTCGCGACGCTGCCACCAGAAGCGGCTCATCCCGGCCTGCGAGAGGGTGAAGGTGAGGAAGACGTTGATCGAGTACATCACCACGAGCAGGTGGATGTTCCCCTCGGTGTAGAAGAGGAGCGCGAGGGAGGCACCGCCCATGACGAGCACCCCGTTGTGCATCGTCAGCCGCTCGGAGAGAGCGGCGAAGCGGTGGGGCAGGAAGGAGTCGATCGCCATGTTCGCCATCACGCGCGGGCCGGCGATGAAGCCGGCCTGGGCGGCGACGAAGAGGAGCAGTCCCTCCGAGAGCAGGGTGAGCGGCACCAGCCAGGCGCCCACCGGCAGCCACCCGAGCCGCCAGCCGCCGAAGGTGGCCTCGGCGAGCACGGCGTTGAGCGTCTTGCCCGGCGCGGGTGCGACCTCCAGGAGGAGATAGGCGACGAGGATCCCGCCCGCGGTGAGGGCGAGCGAGACCGCCATGTAGGTCATGGTGCGCTTGCCGGTCTGGACCCGCGGCTCGCGCATGATCTGGAGGCCGTTGGAGACCGCCTCGATGCCGGTGTAGGTGCCGCCGCCGAGCGAGTAGGCGCGCAGGAACAGGAGCGCCATGCCGCCGGCCCCGATCGTCGCCAGCCCCCGGTCGAAGTCGGCGCCGAGCCCGGCCGCAACCGCCGGGGCGTCGCCGAGGTGGCTCGCGAACGCCCAGCCGACGAGCAGCGCGTGGGTGGCGAGGAAGGTGACGAAGACCGGGAGCAGGGCCGAGACGCTCTCCTTGACGCCGCGCAGATTGAGCACGATGAGCAGCGCGATCGTGGCCACCTCGAGCGGGAGCTTCCAGGGGGCCCAGGCGGCGGGCAGGAAGCTGAAGAGGGCGTTGCCTCCGGAGGCGATGGAGACGGCGCTCGTCAGCACGTAGTCGACCACCAGGGCGGCGCCGGAGACGAGACCGAGCCGGGGCCCGAGCAGGTGCGAGGCGACGACGTAGCCGCCGCCGGTCGGGAAGTGCTCGATGACACTGCGGTAGGAGGCGGAGAGGATCCAGACCGTGAGCGCGGTGGCGCCCGCCAGGGCGAGCGCGAGATAGGTGTGCTCGCCGAGCGCCCGGAAGGCCTCCTCGGGGCCGTAGGCCGACGAGGAGAGGCCGTCCGCACCGAGGCCGACCCAGGCGAGGAAGGCCACCAGCGACATCCGGTGGAAGACGCCCTGGTCGGTGGGGTCCTTGGGCGCTCCGAGCACGGTGCGCGAGGCGCGCCGGCGCAGCGAGTCGGGCGCCTCGGGGGCGTCGGGCACGACCATCGCCCTCAGGATAGAAGGGCGGTGGCGAGGGAGTCCGGAACGAAGGCGAAAGAAACCCGGAAGGGCGCTAGTCGACCGGCTCGGCGAGGAAGCGGTAGCCGACCCACGGCTCGGTGACGAGATAGCGCGGCGCGGAGGGATCCGGCTCGAGCTTGCGCCGCAGCGAGCC
>JAHDVN010000090.1:0-1617 GCA_023384635.1 Thermoanaerobaculia bacterium | reverse complement strand
CGACGTGCACCCGCACGGTGTCCGCGCTCGCGTCGCCGGCGCCCCACACCTTCGCGATCAGTTGCCGCGCCGAGACCGGGCGGCCGGCGTTCCGGGCGAGCACCTCGAGGATCGCGAGCTCGGTCGGCGTGAGGTGGATCTCGCGCTCCCCTTGGCGCACGCGGCGCCGGTCGAGGTCGATCTCCAGCTCGGGGAAGAGGAGTCGGGAGCTCGGGGGGGCGGCGCGGCGCAGCTGGGTGCGGACCCGCGCGAGCAGCTCCGGGACCGAGAACGGCTTGGTCACGTAGTCGTCGGCGCCGAGGTCGAGCGCCCGGATCTTGTCCGACTCGCCGCCGCGCACCGAGAGGACGAGGATGGGCGTCTGATGGGTGCGCCGGATCGCCCGCAGCAGGCCGAAGCCGTCGAGGCGCGGCATCGCGAGGTCGGTGAGCACGAGGTCGGGCTCCTCGGCGAGGAAGAGCGCGTGCGCCCGCTCGCCGTCGGGGGCGGCGAGGGTGTCGTAGCCGGCGGCCGCGAGCTCCTCGCAGAGCCCCTCGCGGATCGCCGGGTCGTCGTCGACCACCAGCAGGCACGGGCGGCGGGCCATCAGGGCTCTCCCGCGCCCGCCGCGGGGAGGTCGGCCCAGGCGCAGGTGCCGCCGCCGGGCCGGCGGGCGAGGCGCACCGCGCCGCCGCTCGCGAGCGCGAAGCTCTGGGCGATCTCGAGGCCGAGGCCCCGCGGCAGGACGTCCCCGGCCTCGACCTCTTCCTCGCGCTCCCCGAGCCCGGAGAGACCGGGGCCACGGTCGAGGACGCCGAGGCGGATCGCCCCGGGGATGGTCGGATGGAGCCGGCCCCGGATCTCGAGGGCGGCGCCCGGCGGCGAGGCCCGGTCGGCGTTCTCCAGCAGGTTGACGAGGATCTCGAGGGCGAGCGACGGGTCGACGAGAAGATCCGGGCAGTCGGGGTCGATCGCTACCGCGAGCGGCCGGTCCGCGCGCGGGAGCGAGAGGCTCTCGCGCGCGGCGCGCACGAGGTCCGGCACCGGCAGCGGCTCGGGGCGCGGCTCGACCTGCCCGGCCTCGAGGCGGGCGAGGGAGAGCAGGTTGCCGATCCGCCGCTGGAGCCGCCCGAGCTGCGCGGTGAGGGCGTCGAGGCGGGGCGCGAGCTCCGGGCGCGGAGCGAGCGCGCGCCGCAGGCCGTCGATCTGGAGCCCCATGGCGGTCAGCGGGGAGGAGAGGTCGTGGGAGACCGCGCGCAGCAGCGCGGTCTTGAGCGCCTCGCTCTCGCGCAGCGCCTCCATGTGGGAGCGGTCGGCGAGCAGGCGGTCGCGCTCGAGGGCGAGGGCGAGCAGCCGCGCGGCCGACTCGAGGGCGCTGCGGGTGGCGCCGGTGCCGCGCGCCACGAGGGCTCCCACCGGCTCCTCGCCCGCGAGCAGCGGCAGGTAGAGGTCGGCACCCCGCGTGGCCGGGAACTCGAGCGTCTGGCCGTGGACCCGCAGGCTCGCGATCCGCTGCCGCACCGTCTCGTCCGGGAGCTCGCCGAACCAGTCGGGGACCGCCGGCTCCTCCTCGTCGCGGAAGAGGGCGAGCCCGCCGGCGGCGGCACCGGTGGCGCGCACCGCCTCGGCGGCGGTGTG
>JAHDVN010000089.1 GCA_023384635.1 Thermoanaerobaculia bacterium | reverse complement strand
GAGATCGAGGGGCGGATCGTCGAGATCTCCCCCGGCCCCGACCCGGTTACCCACTCCTACACCGTCAAGGTGGCGGTCGACACCCCCGACCTTCCCGCCGGCTCGGCGGCCCGCGGGCTGCTGCCGGGCGAGGCGCGCGCCACGGTGCTGATTCCGGGCGAGGCCGTGGTGCGGGCCGGCGGCCTCACGCTGGTCGTGGTGCGCGAAGCCGACGGGCAGGCGCAGACGCGGGTCGTGAGCCTCGGCGAGCGCCTCGCCGACGGCCGCGTCGAGGTCCTCGCCGGCCTGGCCGGCGGCGAGCAGGTGGCGCTCGGGCTGCCCTCCGCGCCTCCGGCCGGGGCGATTCTCGAGGAGAGCCGGTCATGACGCACGGCGAGCCCGTCCCGCCGGTCCCGCCGGGCCTGCCGGAGCGGACCCGGCGCGAGGCGCTGCGCCTGAAGATGACCCGCAAGCCGCTCGGTTTCGCGGGCCGGGTGGCGCAGGCGTTCCTCGATTCCAAGCTGACCCCGCTCCTGGTCGTGGCCTCGCTCCTGCTCGGCGCCTTCGCGGTGATGGTGACGCCGCGCGAGGAGGAGCCGCAGATCAAGGTGCCGATGGTCGACGTCTTCGTCCAGATGCCGGGCGCCACCGCGGCCGAGGTCGAGCAGCGGCTGGTCACGCCGCTGGAGAAGGCCCTCTTCGAGATCCCCGGCGTCGAGTACGTCTACTCCACGACCCAGCCCTCGGGGGGCATGATCATCGTCCGCTACGAGGTCGGCACCGACCCGGACGCCGCGGTGCTGCGCGTGCACGCCAAGCTCGGCGAGCAGGCGGCGGCGCTGCCCGCCGGGGTGCCGCCGCCGTTGGTCGCCCCGCGCGGCATCGACGACGTGCCGGTGCTCGCCTACACCCTCTGGTCGGAGAGCGCCACCCCGCTCCAGCTGCGCCAGGTGGCGCAGGAGCTCAAGGCCGAGCTCGCCCGCCACCCGCGCGTGGCGCAGGTGACGGTGCTCGGCGGCGAGCGGCGGGCCGTCTCGGTCCGCTTCGACCGCGAGCGGCTGGCCGCCCACCACGTCTCGATCCTGCAGGTCTACCAGGCGCTGGCCGGCCTCGCCTGGAAGCTGCCGGCGGGCTCGTTCGCGGCCGGCAACACGGAGACCGAGGTGCAGGTCGGCAACCTCTTCCGCTCCGCCTCCGAGGTCGCGAACGCGGTGGTCGGCGTCTACGGCGGCCGCCCGGTCTTCCTGCGCGACGTGGCGGTGGTGGAGGACGGCGCCGACGAGCCCACGCAGTACGTCTGGATGACGGCGGGCGCGGCGGCGGCGGCCAAGGAGCTGCCCTCCGGGCTCGACGTTCCGGCGGTTACGGTGGCGGTGGCCAAGAAGCCCGGCACCAACGCGGTCGCGCTGGTGCAGGAGCTCGACGGCCTGATGGAGAGGCTCCGCGGCCGCGTGGTCCCGGCCGCTGTCGAGTTGACGAAGACCCGCGACTACGGCTTCACCGCCGACGAGAAGTCGAGCGAGCTGATGAAGCACCTCTGGCTCGCCACCTTCTCGGTGGTGCTCCTGATGGCTCTCTTCCTCGGCCGCCGCGAGGCGGTGGTGGTGCTGGTGGCGGTGCCGGTGACCCTGGCGCTGACCCTCGCCTCCTCCTATCTCTTCGGCTACACCCTCAACCGGGTGACCCTCTTCGCCCTCATCTTCGCCATCGGCATCCTGGTCGACGACGCGATCGTGGTGGTGGAGAACATCCACCGCCACTACCAGCTCGGTTGGGCGAATCCGCGGCAGGCCACGGTCTTCGCCACCGACGAGGTCGGCAACCCGACGATCCTCGCCACCTTCACGGTGATCGGCGCGCTGCTGCCGCTGGCCTTCGTCTCGGGGCTCATGGGCCCCTACATGCGGCCGATCCCGATCAACGCCTCGGCGGCGATGCTCTTCTCGCTCGTCGTCGCCTTCGTGGTCTCGCCCTGGCTCACCTACCGGCTCTTCCGCAAGCACGTCGCGAAGCTCGCCGCCGAGGGCGCCGAGCCGCACGGGGAGACGAGCGAGGAGAGCCGGCTGCACCGCCTCTACCAGCGGCTCTTCACGCCGCTGCTCGAGAGCGCCCCGAAGCGCTGGGCGCTGCTGGCGGCGGTGGCGCTGCTGCTCGCCGCCTCGGTGGCCCTCTTCCCGCTGCGCATGGCGATCGTGAAAATGCTGCCGCACGACAACAAGAGCGAGCTGCAGATCGTCGTCGACATGCCGGAGGGCTCGACCCTGGAGCAGACTGCAGCGGTGGCGCGCGACCTCGCCATGGTGGTGCGCACCCTGCCCGAGGTGACGGACATCCAGACCTACGTCGGCACCTCGGCGCCGTTCAACTTCAACGGCCTGGTGCGCCACTACTTCCTGCGCTCCGGGCCGCTGGTAGCCGACCTGCAGGTGAACCTGCTGCCCAAGCACGACCGCGACCGGGAGAGCCACCCGTTCGCCAAGGAGCTGCGGCCCCTGCTCGCGCCGGTGGCCGCGCGCCACGGCGCGAACGTCAAGGTCACCGAGGTGCCCCCGGGGCCGCCGGTGATCTCCACCCTGGTGGCGGAGATCTACGCCCCGACCATGGAGCAGCGGCTGGCCCTGGCGACCCAGGCGCGGGAGGTCTTTCTCGCGACCCCCGGGGTCGTCGACGTCGACTGGATGGTCGAGGACGAGGGGCCCCGGCTCGACCTCGTCGTGGACCGCGAGAAGGCGGCCCGCGCGGGGGTGAGCGCCGAGGCGCTGGTGCGCACGGTGCGAGTGGCGCTGGCCGGCGCGGAGGCGGGGCGCCTCGCCGACGACAGCGCGCGCGAGCCGGTGCCGGTGGTGCTCCGCCTCGACCGCGCCCAGCGCTCGGGGGCCGACGGCCTGCTCGGGATCGACGTCCACGGCGGCGCCGGCCAGCTGGTGCCGGTGGGCGAGCTGGTGCGTGCCGAGCCCGCGGTGCGGGAGCGGTTCATCTACCACAAGAACCTGCGGCCGGTGACCTACGTGACCGCCGAGGTCTCGGGGGAGGCCGAGTCGCCGGTCTACGCCATGCTCGACATGGGCGACCGGCTCGAGGCGATCCGCGACGCCGCGGGCACGCCGCTCCCGGTGGCGTTCACCGGGGCGCCGGCCGACGCCACCGAGGCGATGCTGCGCTGGGACGGCGAGTGGCAGATCACCTACGAGGTCTTCCGCGACATGGGAATCGCCTTCGGCGCGGTGCTGGTGCTCATCTACCTGCTGGTGGTCGGCTGGTTCCGCTCGTTCGTCACGCCGCTCATCATCATGGCGCCGATCCCGCTGACGCTGGTGGGCATCGTGCCGGCGCACGCCCTGGGCGGCGTCTTCTTCACCGCCACCTCGATGATCGGTTTCATCGCGCTGGCGGGCATCATCGTGCGCAACTCGATCCTGCTCGTCGACTTCATCAACCTGGAGCTCGAGGCGGGAGAGCGGCTGGAAGCGGCGGTGGTCAAGGCGGCGGCGGTGCGTTTCCGCCCGATCGTGCTGACCGCGGCGGCGCTGGTGGTGGGCGGCGGGGTCATCCTGCTCGACCCGATCTTCCAGGGGCTCGCCGTGGCCCTGATCTCCGGCGTGGTGGTGGCGACGGCGCTCACCCTGGTGGTGATCCCGCTGCTCTACTTCATGTACGTCAGGACGGTCGGCGTGGCGGCGGTGGCGCCGCCGGCCGACGCCGACCCGAACGAGCCCTAGAGGAGGGAGAGAAGATGAAGCTCAACGAGATGCTGCGCGCCATCGCCGGGTTCTTCGTGCTGCTGTCGGTGGCGCTCGGGTACTGGGTCCACCCCGGGTTCTACCTCTTCACCGCCTTCGTGGGCCTCAACCTCCTGCAGTCGGCCTTCACCTGCTGGTGCCCGATGATCAGCATCCTGCGCCGGCTCGGGGTCCCGGAGTGACGCCGTGAAGCTGCTGATGATCGTCGTCGACGAGGCGAAGAAGGAGGAGCTCGAGGTGGTGCTCGAGGAGGCGGGGGTGGTCGGCTACACCGAGATCCCCCGCACCGTGGGAATGGGGGTGACCGGCCCCCGCCTCGGCTCTCGCGCCTTTCCCCGCACCTCGGCCGTGATCTTCACGATCCTGACGCCCGAGGCGCTGGACGGCCTTCGTGCGAAGATCCGCTCCTTCTGCGCCCATTGCGGGGAGCGCCTGAAGATGGTGGCCTGGGACGTGGAGGAGGTGGAGATTTGAGCCCCGAGCAGCAGCTGGTCCTCGAGCGGATCGCCGAGCGGCTGAAGGCCCTGGCCGATCCGACCCGGCTCAGGATCCTCCATGTCCTGGAGGAGGGGGAGCTCTGCGTCTCCGACGTCGTCGACCGCGTGGGGGGGAGCCAGGCCAACGTCTCGAAGCACCTGGCGATCCTCAAGCGGGCCGGGCTCGTGGACTGCCGGCGGCAGGGCCTCCACGTGCTCTACCGCGTCACCGACGCCACCTCGCTCTCGATCTGCCGCACGATCTGCGCGGTGCTCGAGCACCAGGCGGCGGAACGGCACACCGAGATCCAGCGCGGGCGCTCCGCGGTGGGGGTTTGAGATGAAGGACCTGCTGCTGATCCTGGTCTTCGCCGTCGTCTGGTACCTGATCCAGGTGGTGGTGCTGCCGCGGCTCGGGGTGCCCACCTGAGCGGTCCCCGACCCGGCCGGGCGCCGGGACGGCAAGGTGAGCTGTGGAACGACGCCGGCGCCCCGGGGCGGCGGTGCAGAGGAGGGCGGGGCCGTCCGCGGAGACGGCTCGTCCGAGGGAGATCCGACGATGCCACTCTACGAGTACCGGTGCACCTCGTGCGGGCACCGATTCGAGCTGTTGCAGCGCCTGGGCGAGGGGTCCGAGGGCGTTGAGTGTCCGCGGTGCGGCGAGAGCAAGGCGGAGCGCCAGCTCTCGACCTTCGCCGCCGGGGCCGCCAGCGGCGCCTCCGGGGCGTTCTCGTCCGGCGGCCGCGGCGGCTGCGGCAGCGGCTTCACCTGAGGGGCCTAGAGGCCGGCGGCCCGTGCGGCCGCCCCGCGTCGAAACCCCGCCGCATCCCGGCTGCAGACCGGCCCGCGGGCCGGCAGGAGAAAGGAGTTCCGATGGTGCGTGAGACCGCCGTCGCCTTCGAGGCGACCACCGATCGCGGCTTCGCCGAGACCGTCGCCCGCGCCCGCGAGGCGCTCCAGAGGGAGGGCTTCGGGGTGCTGGCGGAGATCGACATCCGGGCGAAGCTCGAGGAGAAGCTCGGCGTCCAGGTCGAGCCGAACCTGATCCTCGGCGCCTGCCATCCGCCGTCGGCCCACCGCGCGCTCCAGGCGGTGCCCGAGGTGTCGGTCCTGCTGCCCTGCAACGTCTGCGTCGCGGTCGAGCAGGGGCGCACGGTGGTGCGGGCGATGAACCCGGCGAGCGTGATGGAGAAGCTGGCCAGTCCGGCGCTCGCCACCGTGGGCGCCGAGGTGGGGGCGGCGCTGCGGCGGGTCGTGGCGGCGACCGCCGGCTGAGCTAGGATCTCGTCTTCATGTCGATTCCCCTCGCCCTCCGCCTCCGAGCCCCGGGGTTCCGGGACGCCTTCGTCGGCCTCCTGCTTCTCGCGCTCGCGGGCTGCGCCGCGGCGCCGCCCCCGCCGCCGCGGCCGGCTCCGATCCCGCGGCCGGCGATCGAGCTGCTCGGAACGGTGGCCCTGCCGCCCGACGACGGCTCCGGCGCGCGGCTCGGCGGCCTCTCGGGCCTGAGCTGGGCGGGCGGCGACCGCTTCCTCGCGATCAGCGACGACAAGGCCGACCACGGGCCGGTGCGCTTCTACCGCCTGGAGGTCGCCTGGGACGGAGCGCTCGCGGTGGCGGCGCCGAGCTGGGTCGAGCTCCGGGACCGCAGCGGCGGGCCCCTCGCGGGGGAGGGGAGCGACTGCGAGGGGATCGCGGTCGACCCCTCCGGCGGGGTGTGGGTCTCCTCGGAGGGGTGGGTGGAGCGGCTGCTGCCGCCGTTCGTGGCCCGCTTCGACGGCGACGGGCGCTGGCTGGAGGAGCTTTCGCTGCCGGCCGGCTTCGCGCCGACTGCGGACGGGCTTCAGGGAGTTCGCGACAACCAGGCGCTCGAGGCGCTCGACCTCACTCCGGACGGGCGCTACCTCTTCGTCGGCACGGAGAACGCCCTGGTGCAGGACGGCCCCTCGACCTACGACGGCGTGGCCAGTCCGTCGCGCCTGCTGCGCTACGACCTCGAGCGGCGCCGCTGGGACGGGGCCTGGGTCTATCTCGTCGAGCCGCCCCATGCCGAGCCGTTGCCCGGCCAGCTGCGGGTGGGGGGCCTGGTCGAGATCGTGGCCCTCGATCGCGAGAACCTGCTCGCCATGGAGCGCTCCTTCGTGCGCGACCGCGGGCACCGGGTGCGGATCTTCCGCGTCCGGCTCGCCGGGGCCGACGAGATCGCGGGGATCGCCGCCCTGGCGGACGCGCCGCGCCCCCGCCCGGTCGCCAAGGAGCTGCTGCTCGACTTCGACGAACTCGGGATCGAGATGGACAACTACGAGGGGATGGCGCTCGGCCGGGAGCTCGCCGACGGGCGCCGGCTCCTCGTGGTGGTCTCCGACGACAACTTCTCGCCCCGCCAGGCGAACCGCGTCCTCGTCTTCGCGGTCGACCCCGCGGTGCTCTGACCGCCCGGCGCGCGGCGCCCCCGCGCCGCGCCGGGGCTAAGATCCGGCATAGTGGCCCGCCGATCCCTTCTTCCGGTCCTCCTCGCCCTGCTCCTCGCTGGGGCTGGCGCGGCGGTGCGCCGGGCCGGTGCCGCTCCGGCGCCCGCAGCGCGGGCCGAGGTCACGCTCGCGTCGGCGCTCGCGGCCGAGGCGGGGGCGGCGGCGCGTGCGGCGCGGCGGCTGGGGATTCACGTCCGCGACCTCGAGAGCGGCGCCGACGTGCTCGCCGTCGCCGCGGACGAGCCGCGGATCCTCGCCTCCAACACCAAGCTCCTGACCACCGCCGCGGCGCTCGCCACCTTCGGCCCCGGGCCGCTCTTCGCGACCCGATTGCTGGCGCGGGGAGAGATCGCCGGCGGGGTGCTCGCCGGGGACCTGGCGGTGGTCGGCGACGGCGATCCGAACATCTCGGGGCGGCAGTTCGGGGGCGACGTCTACGGCGTCTTCCGGCGGTGGGCCCGGGAGCTCGCGGCGCGGGGCGTCCGCCGCGTCGAGGGCGAGCTGCTCCTGGTCAACGGGATCTTCGCCGGCCCGCGGGTCCACCCCGACTGGCCGCGCGACCAGCTCACCAGCTGGTACGCGGCGCCGGTCGAGGGCCTCTCCTTCAACGACAACTGCGTGCTCGTGCGGGTGCGCCCCGGGCGGCAGCCCGGCGACCGGGCGCGGGTGGAGACGGAGCCCTCGCTCGGTTACTTCACGATCCGCAATCAGGCCACCACGGTGGCGGATCCGAAGCAGGCGCGGCTCTTCGTCGGCCGCGAAGGGGAGGGGGACACGATCGTGGTCCGCGGCGCCATCCCCCACCGCTCGGGTCCGCGGGAGGAGTGGGTGGCGGTGGCCGACCCGGTCGCCTACTTCGGCCACGCGCTGGCCGCCGCGCTCGCCGAAGAGGGGATCGCCGTCGCCGGCCGCCCCCGCGAGCTGCACGGGCTGCCGCCGGGGGAGTGGGCCGTGATGGCGGTCCACGAGAGCGAGCTGCTCGCCACCATCGAGGTCACGAACAAGAAGAGCCAGAACTTCTACGCCGAGAGCCTGGTCAAGACGCTCGGCCTGCGGCTGGCGGGGGAGGGGAGCTGGGAGAAGGGGCTGGCCGAGGTCTCCGGCTTCCTCGCCAGCGTCGGGGTGCCCGAGGGGAGCTACGCGCTCGCGGACGGCTCGGGGCTCTCGCGCGGGAACCGGATGACGCCGCGCGCCATGACCCAGCTGCTGGCCGCGATGTTCACGCACCCGCACGGGCGGGAGTTCGTGCTCTCGCTTCCCCACAGCGGCGAGGTCGGGCTGCGCTGGGAGCGGCGGCTGGCCGAGCCCCCCTATCGCGGCAACGTGTTCGCCAAGACCGGGATGATCCGCGGCGTCTCGACCCTCTCGGGCTACGCCAAGGGGCGGTCCGGCAAGGTCTACGCCTTCTCGATCCTCTGCAACGAGATCCGCGGCCTCGCCGAGGCGCAGCGGGCGCAGGACCGCCTGGTGCGCGTTCTCGTCGACCGGGGCTGACGGGCGGATGGGGGAGGGGGAAGCGGTGACCCGGGAGGCGGCAGAGCCGGTCGAGCCCCGCACCGTCGACTACCGCCGCCTGATGAAGGGCGTGGAGTCGGTGGTCGCGACCATCGAGCGCTCCGACGATCTCGAGGCCACGATCCACGACCTCGTCGAGGCGATCGTCGGCCGCTTCCGCGACGAGCTCGGCCTCACCGGCGGCCGCCTCTACCGGCGCCAGGGGGACGGCTACCTGCTGCAGGGCACCTTCGCCGGCGCGCAGCCGGTGCCGGGGCTGCTGCGGGTCCCGGCCGGCTACGCGGCGATCGCGGCCCTGCTCGCCGAGGGTGCCGTCACCATGTCGGGGGACGATCCCCGCTTCGACCACGCGATCGAGCGCGAGCTCGGGGTGGAGCGCTTCGCCGCCATCGAGGTCGGCGAGGAGGCGTACATCCTCGCCTTCGACGTGGCGCCGGGGCACGACGGCCGGGACGTCCTCTTCTCGCTCGGCGTGCTGCGCCACGCCATCAACCAGAAGCTGCGCCAGGAGCGGATGGAGAGCGTCTTCAACGAGGCGCGCAAGATCCAGGCCTCGATCCTGCCGCGCCGCGACCCGTCGTTCCACGGCTTCGACGTCCACGGCCGCACCCGCTCCGTGCAGTCGATGGGGGGCGACTTCTACGACTTCATCCCCATCACCGACAAGATGCTCGGCCTCGCGCTCGCCGACGTCTCGGGCCACGGTCTGCCGGCGGCGCTCCAGGTGCGCGACATCTACGTCGGCCTGCGCATGGGACTGGCCCGCGACTTCAAGATCGTGCGCACCGTCGAGCGGCTCAACGGGATCATCCACCAGTCCACGCTGACCAGCCGCTTCGTCTCGATGTTCTACGGCGAGCTCGAGCCGTCCGGCGTCTTCATCTACGTGAACGCCGGCCACCCGCCGCCGTTCCACCTCCCGGTCGACGGCCCGCCGCGTTTCCTGCGCGAGGGGGGTCCGGTGCTCGGGCCGCTGCCGCAGGCCTCCTACGAGCGGGGCTTCGTGCACGCCGCGAGCGGCGACCTGCTGGTCTTCTACACCGACGGCGTGGTGGATGCCGTGCGGCCGGGCGCCGCCGAGCGCGAGGAGTACGGCGAGGAGCGGCTGGCGGCCGCCGCGGCGCGGCTGCGCGGCCGCCCGGCGCGGGAGATCGTCGATGGCCTCTTCGGCGATCTCGACGCCTTCACCGGCGGCGCCGCCGCCGAGGACGACCAGACGCTGGTCGTGGTCGCGGTCCCCTGATCAGTCGCGCGCTACCAGCTCGAGCTGCTGGCGCAGCTTGACGACGGTGCGGGCCGGATAGACCCCGGCCCGCAGCTGGACCCCGGGATAGAGGTGGGTGCCGGCGCCGACCACCGTGCCCGGGTGGAGCACGCAGTTGCAGCCGGTCGCCACCCCGTCGCCGAGGATCGCCCCGAGCTTGCGCCGCCCGGTCGCGAGGCGCCGCCCGCCGGCGAGCGGCAGCTGGATCTCGCGGCCGTCGTGGCGGAAGTTGGAGAGGATCGTCCCCGCCCCCAGGTTCACCCGGCGGCCGAGCACCGAGTCGCCCACGTAGTTGAGGTGCGGCGCGTGGGCCGTGGGCAGGAGGATCGCCCGCTTGACCTCCGTGTTGGCGCCCACCACCGCCCCGTCGCCGATCCAGCAGCCGCCGCGCAGGTAGGCGCCCGGGCGGATCTCGACCTCCTCGCCGATCCAGATCGGCCCTTCGATCACCGCGCCCGGGAGGATCCACGTCCCCTTGCCGATCGCGATGCGGTCGCCGCGCAGGTGGACGCCGGGAGGGATCGCGCAGGCGATCGCCTCCGAGGGGAGGGCGGCGAGCGCGGCGTCGAGCGGCTCGCCGAGCAGGCCCCAGGGGGCGGCGGGGTCGTAGGCCGCCCGGAAGGTCTCGGGCAGCTCGCCGAACAGCTCCGGAAGGTCCATGGGGCGGCCCTCCTCAGGCGCGGGGCGCGAACTTCTCGCGGTAGTAGGGCAGCGTGCGGGCGAGGCCCTCGGCGAACGCGAGCCGCGGGGCCCAGCCGTGGCTCCGCGCCAGCTTGCCGGCGTCGAGGCTGTTGCGCGCCAGCTCGGCGGCCACCGGCGGGGCGTGGACCGGCTCCGTGGCGGCGTCGAGCTCGCGGGCGACGAGGGCGTAGAGGTCGTTGAGCGAGGTCTCGACCCCGGTGCCGACGTTGTACGCCCCGGGGCGCCAGTCGTCGACGAGGGCGAGGTTGGCGGCGACGACGTCGGAGACGTGCACGTAGTCGCGCGTCTGCGCGCCGTCGCCGAAGATCCGCGGCGGCGAGCCGGTGAGGAACTTCTCGGCGAGGATGGCGACGATCCCGGCCTCCCCCTTCGGATCCTGCCGGGCGCCGTAGACGTTGGCGTAGCGCAGCACCACCGGCTCGAGGTCGCCGAGCGCGGCGTAGGCGGCGAGGTACTGCTCGACCGCGAGCTTGGCGCAGCCGTACGGGCTGGTCGGGCGGGTCGGGTGGCTCTCGGTGCAGGGGAAGCTCTCCTGCTCGCCGTAGACGGTGCCGCCGCTCGAGGCGAAGAGGAGCTTGCGCACCCCGGCGCGGCGGCAGGCCATGATCAGGCGCAGCGACCCGAGGATGTTCGCCCCCGCGTCGGCGATCGGGTCGTCGACCGAGACGCGCACGTTGGCCTGCGCGGCGTGGTGGCTCACGATCTCGACGCCGGCCGCGGCGAGCACCTCCTCGAGCCCTTCGTCGCGCAGGTCGCGGTGGAGGAACTCCGCGCCCGGGGGGATGTTCTCGCGCCGGCCCGTGACCAGGCTGTCGAGCACCAGGAGCCGGTGCCCCGCCGCGAGGAACGCGTCGGCCAGGTGCGAGCCGATGAAGCCCGCACCGCCGGTGAGCAGGATGGTCGCCATGCGCGGAGCATAGCGCTCCCGCGCGCTATCCTGGCCGGGCGATGCCGCGCCGCCGCCCCGGGACGCCTCTGCCGCCGGAGTTCTTCGCCCGCCCCACCGCCGAGGTGGCGCGCGAGCTGCTGGGCGCGCTCCTGGTGCGGCGGCTTCCGGACGGCGAGCGGCTCGTCCTGCGGCTGGTGGAGACCGAGGCCTACCTCGGGGCGCCCGACCGCGCGAGCCATGCCTGGGGCGGCCGCCGCACCGCCCGCAACGCCTCGCTCTACCTGCCGCCGGGTCACGCCTACGTCTACTTCGTTTACGGGATGCACTTCTGCCTCACCGCGGTGGCGGGCGCGGACGGCGCGGGCGGGGCGGTGCTGCGGCGCGCCGGCGAGGCGGTCGCGGGCGTG
>JAHDVN010000088.1:10646-11511 GCA_023384635.1 Thermoanaerobaculia bacterium | reverse complement strand
GGCGAGGTCCGCGTTCGGCACCGAGAAGGCGAGGGGCCGGGGCTCGAGCTGGACGACGCGGTCGCTCGCGTCGCGCAGGGCGAAGGTGAAGCGCAGGCGCCCGCTCTGGGCGCTCCCCTCCGGCAGCAGGGCGATGGCGCGCAGGGGGACCTTCACCGAGACGGGCACGAGGGAGTGGCGGCCGCGCGGCGCCTTGCGCGGCTCGCCCGTCTCGACCGTCACGCCCATGGCGTTTTCGCCGCCGCCGAGGGCGGCGGCGGCGAGCAGCGCATCGAGGGCGCGGTCGGTCCCGGCGCGCCGGCGGAACCCTTCCCGGTGCTGGAGGCGCAGCCCGTCGCGCTGGACGCGGACCTCGATGGTGTGGAAGCGGGAGCCGGCCTCGGGCCCGGTGGAGAAGCCCAGCGAGTAGCGGGCGTCGAGCTCGGTGCCGACCCGGGAGAGGGCGTCGGCGATGCGGGGCTCGAGCTTCAGGCGCCGCCCGCCGGTGGCCGCCGCGAGCACGCCGAGACTGCCGCTCGCCTCGAGCCCGGCGCCACTGGCGGCGAGCGAGGTCGCGGCCGCGAGGCCGCCTCCGAACGAGGCGTCCGGCAGGCCGCTCGCGGCGTCGCCGGCCTCCACGGTGACGAAGGTGACGCGGGTCGCCTGCGCGGTGCGCAGGAGCCGCGAGAAGGCGTGCTGCAGGCCGCCGGCCTCGTTGTCGAGCTCGTCGCCGGGCAGCGCGCTGCCGGGGTCGAAGTCGGCGAAGCGCTGGCGCAGGTAGGAGGCCTCGAGCAGCGGCGCGACGGGCACGGGCGAGAAGTCGGGGTCGGCGAGGTATTCGGCGCGGTCGCGGAAGGCGCGCTTCATCGCCTCGGTGAAGAGGTGG
>JAHDVN010000088.1:4081-10636 GCA_023384635.1 Thermoanaerobaculia bacterium | reverse complement strand
AAGTCGGCGAAGCGCTGCTGCCAGATGTCGCCGAGCCGGGCCGCGGGGCGGGAGAGGAAGCCGCCGCTGCCGAGCAGAACCGTCTTGCGCCCCGGCAGGCCCCCCAGGGCTCCCACGAGGTCGGCCAGCGCCGCCGTCGCCCGCCGCTGGCGGTCGGCCTCGAACGAGGCCCGCGACTCGAGCTCGGCGCGCAGCCGGAGCGCCTCCATCTCCTCGGCGGCGCTCGAGCGTCCCCCGCCCCCGCCCGCCTGGGCGCTCTCGAGCTCCTGCAGCAGCGCGGCCTCCTCCATCTGGGAGACCATGCTCGCGGGCGCGCGCTTCGCGGCGCTGGCGAGTGCTGCGGTGACTGTTCCGGGATCCGTCGTCAGCTCGGTGAGGAGGCGCAGCCCCTCGTCGAAGCGCGCCACCAGCACCCGGTCGCCGGCCGCCAGGCGCTCGGCGAGCACGCGCCCGAACGCCTCGAGGAGCTGGTTGCGCTGCCCGGGCCGGATCGCGGTCTCGTCGACGTAGGCGACCACGGTCGCGGGCTCGGTCACCGGCACTGCCTCTTCGGGCGCGCCTGGCGGCTCGGAACCTGGCGCGGCGCCCTCCGGTACGGCCGCGGGGGTCGCGGGCGGGGCGGCGAAGTAGTGGATCTCGACCGGCCGGCCGTCGACGAGGAGCTCGAACTCCTCCCGCCGCAGGTTGCGCACCGGCTGGCCCTCGCGGTCGGTGACGAGGACGTCGACCTCGACGACCTCCACCTCGACCCGGTCGAGGAACGAGCCGTAGGTCCCCTCTCCGGTCTGGCCGGAGAGAGGCGGCTGCAGGACGAGCCCGGCGGCGGCGAGGAGCGCGAGACCGGAGGGGAAACGGGGGCGGATTCGGGGGCGGCTCATGGTTCGCATCCTCTCAGATCGACGCCTGGAGCGGGGTGCGGTCGCACCCGGATCGGGGATCGCGACCGTCCCGGAGGGTGTACGCTCGGCGACCGGTTTGGTTCGCAACGCCCTCTTCCTCCTCGCGGCCCTCCCGGCGATCCTCGCCGCGTCGCTCCGGCTCGCCCGCCGGGAGCGGCGCCTCGCCTTCGACGCCCTCGTCGCCGGGCTCCGCGCCACGGGGCGGAGCCGGCCGCTGCCGCCGCACCTCGCACGCCCGGAGCGCCTCGCCGGGGCCGTCGAGCGGCTGCTCCCCTGGCTGCCGCCGCGGGGTCACGGGCGCTGCCTCAAGCGCGCCCTCCTGCTCCTCGAGCTCTGGTCGCGCTGCGGCCGCGAGGTGCGGCTCCACCTCGGTTTCCGCGCCGGGAGCGGGGGCGGCGAGGCCCACGCCTGGCTCACGGCCGAGGGCCCCGACGGGACCGTCCACCGCGCCTCGGCGGCCCACGACCACAGCGAGGCGTTCGTCTTCTGAGGCGCGCGGCGGGCCCGGCGCCCGGACGGGTGCCGGAAGGCGTTGCGGCCGTCGCCGCCATCCCGTACAGTCCCGCTCCGCCGTGCGGATCCTCCTGCTCAACGACCGCCTCTACCCCGACTTCATCGGCGGCGTGGAGAAGCGCAACCACGACCTCGCCCTCGCGCTCGCGCGGCGGGGGCACGAGGTCACCCTCGCCGGCTTCGGCCGCGGACCGGCGGGACCGAGCGAGGCGGCGCCGGCCATCGCGGTCCACTCGCTCGGCCCGCTCGGCCGCCTCTACAGCCCGAGCGGCAAGCGGAGCACGCCGCAGGCGTTCCGCTTCGCCTGGCGGGTCTTCAGCCTCGACCTCGCGGCGTTCGACGTCGTCGAGGCGTCGAACATCCCGTACATCCACCTGATGCCGCTGGCGCTGCGCTGCCGCCTGCAGCGCCGCCCGCTGGTGGTGACCTGGTACGAGTTCTGGGGGCAGTACTGGAGCAAGTACCTGCGTCCGTCGGTGGCCCCGGTCTACCGGCTCGCCGAGTGGGCGACGGCCCAGCTCGGCGCCGCGGTGGTGGCCACCAGCCGCCTGACGGCGGAGCGGCTGGCCGCGCGGCGGATCGGCGCCGCGGAGGTCCCCGTGGTCGCCTGCGGGATCCCGGTGCCGGCGCTGCGCGCCGCCACGGCGGAGGTGGCGGCGGCGCCGGGCACGATCGTCTACGCGGGGCGCCTCATCCGCGAGAAGCGCCTCGACCTCCTCCTCGACGCGGTGGCCGCCCTGCCGCCGCGGCTCGCGGTGCGGCTCGTGATCTTCGGCGAGGGGCCGGAGCGGGAGGCGCTGGTGGGGCGCATCGCCGCTCTCGGGCTGGGGGAGCGGGTGGAGCTGCGCGGCCACGTCCCGGAGGCGGCGGAGGTCTGGCGGACGGTGCGCGCCGCCGCGGTCGCGGTCCAGCCCTCGTCCCGGGAGGGCTTCGGGATCTTCCCGCTCGAGGCGATGGCGCTCGGCGTGCCGGTCGTCTACGCCGACTCGATCGACAGCGCCGTGGTCGAGCTGGTGCGGGACGGGATCGACGGCCTCCACGTGCCCGCGCAGCAGGGGGCGCTCACGGCCGCTCTCGCGCGCCTCCTTTCCGACGGCCCGCTCCGCTCGGCGCTGGGGCGCGCGGCGGCGCGCCGCGCCGAGGAGTACGACCTCGAGCGGCTGGCCGGGCGGATGGAGGCGCTCCTCCGCGCCGCGGCCGAAGGAAGGCTGGACCGGTTCGAGGTCCTGGGGGTCCCGGGGCCATGATCGGGTTCCTCCTCGGCCAGGCCGCGCTCCTGGTCCTCCTCGCCGGCGCCGTGCTGCTCGCCGGCGCCCCGGCGGCCCGTCACCTGCCGGGTGGCTCGCGCGCCGGGCGGTTGGGGGTGACCCTCGCGACGGGGCTCCTCGCGTGGGGGACGGCGCTCGGGGCGCTCGGCACCGCGGGCGCGCTGCGGCCGCTCCCGATGGCGGCGCTCTGCGCCCTCTTCGCCCTCACCGGAGGCGCGGCGCTCCGGCGCCGGGAGGTGCGGCAGGCGCTCGGCCTCGCCCGCCCGGAGGGTGGGGCCGGGCTCGCGCCGGCGCTGCGGCTCGGCTGGGTCTTCGTTCCGCTCTTCCTGCTCGCGCTCTACCCGCCGCTCGCCTTCGACGAGACGCTCTACCACCTGCCGACGGTGGAGGCGTTCGCGCGGAGCGGCGGCCTGCCGTTCCTCGCCACGCTGCGCGTGCCGGTCTTCCCGCACCTGGCCGAGGTGCTGCAGGTGCCGCTCTTCCTCGCGGGCGGGGACGTCGCCACGCACCTGCTTCCCCTGCTCGCCACCGCGGTCACCGCCCTCGTCGTCTTCGCCTGGGCGCGCGAGACCTCCTCGGCGTCCGCGGGGGAGCTCGCCGCCGCCCTCTTCCTCTCGGCGCCGATCGTGGTCGCGCTCGCCACCACCGGCTACGTGGAGGCGATGCTCACGCTGTTCGTCACCGCGGCGCTCTACGCCCTCGACCGCTGGCGGCGGGAGGGGAGCGCGGCCGGCCCGGGCGCGGGCGCGGCGGGCTGGCTGCTCCTCGCCGCGGCCTTCGCTGGCGGGGCGGCGGGGTTGAAGTACCTCGGCCTCTTCTGGCTCGCGGTGGCTGGGCTCGGGGCACTTGTTTTGGGGCGGCCGGCCGCGCGGCTCCGGATCGGCTTCCTCTTCGGCGCCGTCGCCGCCTTCGTGGCCCTCCCCTGGTACGCCCGCATCGTCGCCCACACCGGCAACCCGCTCTTCCCCTTCCTCGCGGGGCTCTTCGGCCACACGCTGTGGGATCACCAGCCGCTGCCGGCCGCGAGCCTGGGGGAGCGGCTCGTCGACCTCCTGCGGATCCCCTGGGACACCCTCTTCGCCCGTCACCGCACCGGCCTCCAACCGCCGTTTTCGCCGGCGCTGGCGCTCGCGCTGCCGGCGGTGGCGCTCGGCGCCCTGCGGCACCGGCCGACGCGAGCGCTCGCCCTGCTCGTCGTCGCGTGGGCGGCGGTCTGGGTCTGGCTGCCGCGCGACGCGCGCTTCCTGACCATCGCGCTGCCGCTCGCGAGCGTGGCGGTGGCGTGGGCGCTCGCCGGGCCGCTGACCGAGTTGCTCGTCGAGCGGCTCGGCGCGCGGCTCGGGCGGGCGGCGTTCGCCCTCCTCTGCCTCGGCGCGCTCGCGACCGGGCCGCTCTACGCGGGCTACCGTTTCTGGAAGCTCGGGCCGCTGCCGCACGACGCGGCGGGGCGCGAGGCGCTGCTCGCCCGGGAGCTCACCGGGTACGAGGCGGTGGCGCACCTCGACCGGATCGCGCGGGAGGGAGAGGTGGCCTTCCTCTGCGGCGAGGAGCGGCTGGCCTACCACTTCCTCGGCGGCGACCTCGTGGGCGATCACACCGGGCCGGCGGCGTTCGACCGCCTCCGGCTCGCCCCCGACGCGGCGACGCTCGCGGCGCGGCTGGCCGCGCTCGGGGCGGGCTACGTGGTGCGGGTCCCCGCCGCCTGCCCCTGGCCGCTCGTCGAGAGCGGTGGCGCGGCGGGGCTGCTCGAGCGGATCCACGCCGACGCCGAGGCCGAGGTCTACCGGGTTCTGCCGGCCGCCGCCGGGCCCTCCGGCTAGAATCCGCCGATGTTCCCGCTCCTCGCCACCGGCCTCGCCGCCGCCGCCCTCCACCTCGCCGCCCTGGCCGGGTTGCTGCCGCCGCTCGCCGCCTCGCTCACCAAGCCGCTGCCGGTCGTCTGCCTGGCGCTCGCGGTGATCTCGCGCGAGGGGAGCCCCTACGCCCGGCGCCTCACCCTGGGCCTCGCGCTCTCGGCGCTGGGGGACGTCGTGATCGACGTGCCGGTCCTCTTCCTCGCCGGCCTCGGCCTCTTCCTGCTCGCCCATCTGGCCACCGCCTGGGCGCTCCTTTCGGAAGCGAAGCAGGCGGCCTGGCCGCGCGCGCTGCCGGCTGCGGCGCTGGCGGCCGGAGCGCTGGCCCTGCTCGCGCCGCGCCTGGGATGGATGGCGCTCCCGGTGACGCTCTACGCGCTCGCGCTCGGCGCGGCGCTCTGGCGGGCGCTGGCGGCGGTGGGGGTGCCCGGGCGTGCGGCGCTCGCGCGCTGGCTCGCGGTGGCCGGCCTCCTGCTCTTCGCGGCGAGCGATCTCGCCCTGGGGATGGATCGCTTCCTCGCCCGCCCCGTCGCGGGTGGGGCGATGCTGGTCATGGTCCTCTACTGGGCGGGACAGGCGGGGATCGCCGCCTCCGTGCTGGCGGCGGGGCGCCGCGAGACGGCCGCCGCCTGAGCCTCCTCGCGAGCCCGGCGGCTCCGGCCGGGGCCGTTCAGAGCCGCCGGTGGCGGGCGACCGGGAGGGCGGCGCGCACCCGCCGCACCCGCTCGAGGTCGATCTCGGCGACCGCCACCCCGGGGCCGTCCGGCACCGCGGCCACGATCTGCCCCCACGGGTCGACGACGAGCGACTGGCCGTGGCTCTCCCGGATCCCGCCGTCGTCGTGCCGGCCGTGCTGCGCGGCGGCGAGGACGTACGCTTGGCTCTCGATGGCGCGCGCCCGCACCAGCACCTCCCAGTGCGCCTTGCCGGTCGCGGCGGTGAAGGCGGAGGGGATGGCGACCAGCTCCGCCCCTTGAGCGACCAGCTCGCGGTAGAGCTCGCCGAAGCGCAGGTCGTAGCAGATCGAGAGGCCGATCCTCGCGAGCGGCGTCTCTGCCACCACCACCTCCCGGCCCGGCTTCACCGTGGCCGACTCGCGGAACCCCGCGGCGGGCCCGAGGTCGGCGTCGAAGAGGTGGATCTTGCGGTAGACGCCGAGGATCTCCCCCTCCTGCCCGAAGAGGACGCTGGTGTTGCAGCAGCGCCCCGGCGGCGGAGCGGATTCCGGACCGGCCTCCGGTCCCGGCTCCGCACCGGAACCGGGGCCGGGCTCCGGGGCCGGCTCGTCGCACGCCTCGTGGAACGAGCCGAGGAGGAGGAAGAGGTCGAGGGCGTCGGCGAGCGCCGCGAAGCGGCCGCAGGTCGGCCCGTCGAGCGGCTCGGCGCGCCGCACCTTCTCGTCGTGGGGCCCGAGGAAGTTGGTGTTCTCGGGGGTGACCACGAGCTCCGCCCCCAGCCCCGCCGCCTTCTCGATGAGCCGCTTCGCCTGCCGCCAGTTCTCCTCCTCGTCGGCGGTGGAGGTCATCTGCACGACGGCGGCGAGGAACGGACGGCCGGGTTCGGAGCGCATGGCGGTGCCACTCTAGCGCCCCCGGGGGGAGGGGAGACGGGCCGGGGAAGGCGGAGGGGTGGGCAGGTACCGCGGGCGAGGCTGGGAGGTGGGCGGGGTGGAGCGTGCGAACCGCGGGACGGGGCGCCGGGGGGGATAGGCAGCGAGGGGGAACCGTTGCTACTGTTGCGCAGTCCACAGACCGTCAGATGCCCAGCGGGGATCTTCCCGCGCCACTGGCGGCGAAGGGGAGCTGTATGCGCCTGCGCCGAGTTCCCAACGCCCTGCGGGAGAGCTCTGTCCGCTCCGCCGCCACCCGCGCCCTGCTGATCCTCTCCGTCCTCCTGCTCGCCGCCGCCACCCCGGCGGCGGCGCAGGTGGGGGAGACGTACTACATCCCGTTGCCGTCGACCCAGGTGAAGCTCTGGGCGGACGACCAGACGAACTTGTCCGAGAACGACACGCTCCGGGTG
>JAHDVN010000088.1:3215-4071 GCA_023384635.1 Thermoanaerobaculia bacterium | reverse complement strand
GGGGCCTGTCTTATCGTGTCGTTCGTCGGGTTGGCCGCGGCCGCCCGGGGGGGGGCGCAGGTGGGGGAGTCGTACTACATCCCGTTGCCCGCCCCGCACGTGCGCGACTGGGCGCAGGCGCAGGAGGTCAGCACCCAGAACGACAACCTCCGCACGCGGATCGGCATCGTCGTCACGGCGGCGGACGCGGTCCTCTACTGGGACCATTGGGAGGACGGCTTCGAGTTCGAGATCGAGGACCCCGCCAGCCCCGCGCCCAACGCGGGGGTCGAGATCTGGGGAGACCAGGACTGCGCCAACGGCTTCCGCCCCGACCTCGGCACCTGCTCGGACGACGCCCTCGACCGGTTCGCCGCCGGCGATGTCCTGACCCTGGAGGACGACGTCGCCGTGCCCGGCGGGGTGCGGAACGCGTCGCAGGTCTACTTCGACGGCGGCGACAAGGTCTTCTCCACCGAGCTGCTGGCGATCACGCTGGGCGTCTGGCGCGCCCCCCCGGGCGACGAGGCGCAGCTCGGCGATGCGGTCGAGGTCTTCAAGACCGAGGCCTGGGGCTCGAGCTACCGCAGTCCGGTCGGCACAAATCTCGGGCAGGCAGCCTTCGAGTACGTCGCCCTCTCGATCATGGCGCAGGAGGACGGCACCGAGGTCGAGATCGACCTGGGCGGCAACGGCAGCGTCGACGCGACCGTGGTGCTCAACGAGGGGGAGAGCTTCCTCCAGACCGGCGTCACCGTGGGGACCACGGTCGAGGCGAGCCCGCTGGCCGGCGACGACGAGCGGAAGGTCCAGGTCGACATCCTCTCCGCCCAGGCGCCGTCGGGGTGGGAGGGCCGTTGGTCGAGCCTGCCGCCGA
>JAHDVN010000088.1:0-3205 GCA_023384635.1 Thermoanaerobaculia bacterium | reverse complement strand
CAGCTACGACGCGCCGGCCGGCACCACGAGCGGGGCCAACCCGGTCACCGTCTACCTCCACAATCCGGGTCCGCTGCCCCTGGTCGTGAGCTACCAGAGATGGGACGCGGGCGGCACGCTGGTAACGAGCAACGTTCCCACAACTGGCAGCATCGCGGTCGGAGCGACGCTAGCGGTGACACTGGGCCTCACGGATCCCCCGACCGCCGCACGCTTCTACTCTGCAGGACAGTCCTTCTACGCGATCGCCGCGGTGGCGATCAACAACACGATCTACGACTGGGGCCACGCCCTGCTCCCGGAGTCGTCGCTCACGCCCGCCGCCGTGGTCGGCTGGGCACCCGGATCGACCGACCTCAACCGCAGCGTGAACCCGCTCTGGGTGACGGCCGTCGATCCGGCGGGCGGCTCGACGACGATCTACGTCGACGAGGACGGCGACCCGGCGACGGGTCCCAACACCGACCCGGACGGCAACCGGTACGACGTCGCCTGCACGGCGGACAATCTTCGGTCGATCCGGATCTTCGACGACGGCCCCGGCCTGCCGACCACGCCGCCGGCGGGGAGCTGCATCGTTCCGAACGGCGACAACGACCAGACCGGCATGCGCATCTACACCGTCGACGGCACGAAGATCGCCGCCGCCTGGGGGCAGGACCCGTCGCTCGCCTCGGCGAACCAGCCGACCGAGCTCGACATGGGCACGACGGTGGTGCCGTTCTCCACCCTCAACGCCTTCAAGGACGGCGCGCTGCTCTACGACGCCAACCTCAACGGCGGCATCGACATCGGCGACACGCTCCTCTACACCACGATCGTCCGCAACACCGGCATCGTCCCCGTGACCGAGGTCTTCGTCACCGACACCCTCGACACCGGCACCGCCTACGTGCCCGGGACCTTCGAGGTGGACGGCCTGCCGGTGCCGGACGACGTCGCTCCCGGGACGCCGTTCCCGCTCGACACCGACGCTCCGCACACCCAGGGCTTCGTCCTGGTCCAGTCCCCTGCGGGCTCGCCGGCGCCGGTCTATTCGACGCCGCTGATCCCGGACGGCGAGATCGTCCTCACCTACCAGGTGGTCGTGCTCGAAGGGGTGACGGACCCGATCGTCAACACGGTGACGGTGCGCTCGGACACCGAGACCTTCGTCGACACCTCGAACAACCCGATCCCCGAAGCGCTGCTGGAGATCACCAAGACCTCCGACGCCGGGGTCGACGTGATCCCCGGGGACACGATCACCTACACGATCGAGGTGGAGAACGTCTCCACGGTGGCCGGCGTCACCGGCGTGCGGATCTACGACGGCGTGCCCGTGGGCACCACCTACGTCGCCGCCAGCACGGTGGTCGAAGGCCCCCGCCAGCTCTTCGTCGCCGACCGCTTCGGAACGGCCTCCCCGAACTACGCCAACAGCAACGGTCCCAACAGCTGGCGGGACGGCGCCGCGCCGACGGGTCCGGACCCCTGGACGGAGACAGGCGACGACGGCACGGTGACGGGCGGTGACGCACGGGTCGTGATCGGTCCCGGTGGGGGCGAGCTTCGTCTGCAGAACGACACCGGTGGTCCACCGAGCGTCAGCCGCCCCGTCGACCTCTCGGACTACTCCGCCGGCTTCGGAATGGCACGGTTCGACTTCAGAATCAGCTCGGACGTCGATATCAACACGGACCAGATCACGATCGAGTGCAGCGGCAACAACGGCGGCACCTACACATCGCTTGGCACGATCGACTGGATCGACGGCGACGTGAATCCGAATCCCTCTGGGACGGCTGCGTTCGACATCCCTTCCGCTTGCCGAACCGCGAACCACCGCTTCCAGCTCCGGGTCTCGGGTGACTACGTGGACACAACCGAGCTCTTCTTCGCGGACGACGTCGAGATCCGAGCCGTGGGATCTCGTGCCGTGAGCGCCCAGGACGATTTCGCAAGCGGCTTCCCCTTGAGCGGCAGTGGTTGGTCCGCAGCATGGACGCAGACCGGTTCGCCATCCATCGTCTCTCAGACGCTGCGGCTCAACGGCGGGACGCCTGCCGATGCCGTCACTCGCGAGGCCAATCTCGCGGGATCACCCCGGCCCGTCCTGGCTATCTTGAGCTTCAATCAGACGACGAGTGGCAATCTCGAAGACAGCGATGTCTTGGTGGTCGAGGCGTCCTCCGGCGGTGCTGGGGGGACCTTCTCAACCCTCGCGGCCTTCGCGAACGACAACACGGCGTCGACGCTCCGGAGCTTCGACCTCACTTCGTACATCTCGGCTGCGACCGCGATCCGCTTCCGAGTCGCCGGCAGCACGACCGGATCAGGCGAGTACTTCCAGATCGACAACATCCAGATCATCACCGGCTCGCAGACGGAGATCACCAAGAACAACGCCGCTGGCCCCAACCTCCTCCTCGACGGCGATCCGTCGGACATCACGCTCCCCGCCGACAGCTTCGCGCTGGCGCCGGGCGAGACGATGACGGCGACCTTCCAGGTGGTGGTGAACGACCCGGTGGCGGTGAGCCGGATCGTCAACACGGCCTCGGCCTCGCCGTTCGAGACGACGCAGCGCGTCTACGCGACGGTGATCGACCCGGTCTCCCCGGGCGGCCAGATCGGCGACCGGGTCTGGCTCGACGTCGACGGCGACGGGGTACAGGACGTCGGCGAGCCGGGGCTCTCCGGCGTGACAGTCGAGCTGCAGGACGGCACCTGCCTGCCCGGCGCATGCCCCACGGCGGTCACCGACCTCAACGGGAACTACCTCTTCGACGGGTTGAAGCCGGGGACCTACACGGTCGTCGTCCTCTCCGGCGTGCCGAGTGGGCTCAGCCCCTCGCCGTACCCGCCGGTGTCCACGGTCACGATCACGAACGGCGACGAGGTCTTCGACCAGGTCGACTTCGGCTACGTGCCCTCGTCGGGCACGGCGGTGATCGGCGACCGCGTCTGGGCCGACGCCAACACCGACGGCATCCAGGATCCGGGCGAGATCGGCATCGGCGGGGTGCAGGTCGACCTCTACAGCGCCGGCCGCGACGGGATCCTCGGCACGCTCGACGACGTGCTCGAGGCGACGACCACGACCGCCCCCGACGGCACCTACCTCTTCACGAACGTCGACCCGGGCCAGTACGTCGTCGAAGTGAGCGGCGCCGCCCTCGCCGGGCGCGCGCCGACGAGCGGGCCGCAGAGCATCGGGGCCTAC
>JAHDVN010000087.1:7465-11527 GCA_023384635.1 Thermoanaerobaculia bacterium | reverse complement strand
AGACGGTGGCGTTCAGCTACCGCGGCGACCTCTGGCGCGTCTCGGCCGCCGGCGGCGCGGCGACCCCGCTCACCGTGGCCGCGGCGTACGAGAGCGCCCCGGTCTGGTCGCCCGACGGCTCGCAGATCGCCTTCGCCTCCGACCGCTACGGCAACTTCGACCTCTTCGTGATGCCCGCGGCGGGCGGGGAGGCGAAGCGCCTCACCGTCCACTCGGCCGACGACCTGCCGGCGAGCTTCACGCCGGACGGCAAGGGCGTGCTCTTCACCTCCGCGCGGCTCGACAGCGCCACGAACGCGCAGTTCCCCACCGGCGCCCAGCCCGAGCTCTACCGCGTCGCGCTCGACGGCGGCATGCCGGTGCAGGTGCTCTCGACGCCGGCGATCCACGCCTCCTGGGACCGCGCCGGCGAGCGCCTCGCCTACACCGACCTGAAGGGCTACGAGATGGAGTGGCGCAAGCACGACGACTCCTCCTTCGCCCGCGACGTCTGGATCTGGGAGAAGAGCAGCAACACCCACCGGCGCCTGACCGGGGCCGGGGTCGACGACCGCCAGCCGGTCTGGGCGCCGGGCGACCGCGCCCTCTACTACCTCTCCGAGAAGAGCGGCAGCTTCAACGTCTGGAAGCTCGACCTCGCCGCTCCGGACAGCCCGGTCCAGATCACCGACCACGCCGTCCACCCGGTGCGCTTCTTGAGCGTCTCGGCCGCGGGTGACCTCTGCTACACCTTCGACGGCGAGATCTGGATCCGCCCGGCGGGAGCCGGGGAGAGCCGCAAGCTCGCGGTCACCGCCGCCGCCGACCGCCGCGACCTCGCGGTCGCCCCGGTCGACGTCGCCTCCGAGGTGAGCGAGTTCGAGCTCTCGCCCGACGGCAAGGAGCTGGCGTTCGTGGCCCGCGGCGAGGTCTTCGTCGCCTCGGTCGAGCACGGCACGACGCGGCGGATCACCGACACCCCGGGCCAGGAGCGCTCGGTCTCCTTCTCGCCCGACGGCAAGAGCCTGCTCTACGCCGGCGAGCGGGACGGCAGCTGGAACGTCTACCGCACCGACCGCACCGACCCCGAGGAGCCGAACTTCTTCAACGCCACGGCCCTGAAGGAGTCCGCCGTCGTCGCCACGCCGGCCGAGGAGTTCCAGCCCGCCTGGTCCCCGGACGGCAAGGAGGTGGCCTATCTCGAGGAGCGCACCACGCTCAAGGTCGTGACCCTCGCCACCGGCGCGACCCGCGTGGTGCTGCCCGGCGACCTGAACTACTCGTATGCCGACGGCGACCAGTGGTACGAGTGGGCGCCGGACGGCAGGAGCTTCGCCGTCCAGTTCCTCTCCCCGGGGCGCTGGTCGAGCGAGATCGGAATCGTCCCGGCTACCGGCGGCGCGCCGGTCGTCAACCTCTCGCGGAGCGGCTACGAGGACGGCTGGCCGCAGTGGGCGCGCAAGGGCGAGGTGATGATCTGGGCGACCGATCGCCACGGCGCGCGGCAGCAGGCGGGCTGGGCGCGGGAGGCGGACGTCTTCGCCGCCTTCCTCACCCGCAAGGCGTGGGATCGCTTCCGCCTCGACGAGGCCGCCTACGCGCAGCTCGTCGAGAAGGAGAAGGAAGCGGAGAAGAAGAAGGAGGAGGAGAAGGGCAAGGAGGGGGAGAAGAAAGGCGCGGCGAAGGCCGGTGCCAAGGCCGATCTGAAGGCCGACGCGAAGCCGGAGGTCAAGCCCGCCGACCCGGTCGCCTTCGAGCTCGACGGCATCGAGGACCGGATCGCCCGCCTCTCGCTCCACTCCGCCGACCTCGCCGGCTTCGACCTGACCCCGGACGGCGAGACGCTGGTCTACCTCGCCCGCTTCGAGAAGGGGTACGACCTCTGGACCTACGTCCCGCGCAAGCAGGAGGTCAAGCTGCTGGCCAAGCTCGACGCCGAGGACACGGCGGCGCTGCGCCTCGACCGGGAGGGGAAGAAGGCGATCGTGCTCGCCGGCGAGCGGCTCGCGACCGTCGACCTCGAGTCGGGCAAGGTGACGCCGGTGAAGATCTCGGCCAAGCTCGAGCTGCGCGCCGCCGCGGAGCGCGCCGAGCTCTTCGAGCACGCCTGGCGGCAGACGCAGAAGAAGTTCTACGTCGAGGACCTGCACGGGGTCGACTGGCCGGCGATGAAGGCGGCCTACGCCCGCTTCCTGCCGCACATCGACAACAACCGCGACTTCGCCGAGCTGATCTCCGAGATGCAGGGAGAGCTCAACGCCTCCCACACCGGCGGGCGCTACCGCCCGACGCGGCCCGACGGCGACGCCACCGCGGCGCTCGGCTTCTTCCCGGATCCCGCGTGGAGCGGGGAAGGGGTGCGCGTCCTCGAGGTGCTCGAGGGCGGGCCGCTGCAGAAGGCGGGGGGCAAGGTCGCCGCGGGCACGGTGATCGCGGCGATCGACGGCGTGGCGATCGCGCCGGGGGCCAACTGGTACCCGCTCCTCAACCGCAAGGCCGGCACCCCGGTGCGCCTCGCGCTCCTCGACCCGGCGAGCGGCAAGGGCTGGGAGGAGACGGTCAAGCCGATCTCCTGGGGCGACCAGGGGCGGCTCCTCTACGAGCGCTGGGTGCGCTCGCGCCGCGCCGCGGTGGAGAAGCTCTCCGGCGGGCGGCTCGGCTACGCCCACATCCGCGGCATGAACGACGGCGCCTACCGCGAGATCTTCGAGGAGATCTTCGGCCGCGAGGTGGGCAAGGAGGGGATCGTCCTCGACACCCGCTTCAACGGCGGCGGCAACCTGGTCGAGCCGCTCACCGTCTTCCTCTCCGGCGAGGTCTACTACCGCGCGGTACCGCGCGGGCGCGAGATCGGCGTCGAGCCGGGGATGCGCTGGACGAAGCCGTCGATCGTGGTGATGAACGAGGGCAACTACTCCGACGCCCACTGCTTCCCGACCGCCTACAAGGCGCTCGGGCTCGGCGAGACGGTCGGCATGCAGGTGCCCGGCACCTGCACCTCGGTCTGGTGGGAGCGGCTCCAGGACCGCACGCTGGTCTTCGGCATCCCCCAGGTCGGCTACCTCGACGCGGCGGGCGACCTCACCGAGAACAAGCACCTCGACCCCGACCACGAGATCGACAACGACCCCGCCCTCGAGGCCGCCGGCCGCGACCAGCAGCTCGAGCAGGCGGTCGAGGTCCTGCTCGGGAAGCTCCCGAAGTAGCGCCAGAGACGCGGTCGAAATGCGGTGACAGTTTACTTATATCGGTCTGGAGCGTCGGTGCACCGCAGCCCGTGTCGATATAAGTAAACTGTCACCGCGTTTCATGACCTCCAACCCCGTCCCTCGTCGTCTCGCTGCCGTCCTGCTCGCTCTCGCCGCCGCGCACCCGGCGGCCGGGGGTGCCTTCACCGTCGTCGACGCCCGCGGGCGGGAGGTTTCCTTCGCGCGGCCGGCGGAGCGGATCGCCGTCGCCGGACGCGCCGTCGGGCTGCTCGTCAACACGCTCTACCTCTTTCCCGGAGCGCGCGAGCGGGTGGTGGCGATCCCCGATCCCTCGCAGCAGATGTCGGCGGAGTTCCTCGGCCTGCTCGACCCGCAGCTGGCGGCCAAGGCGCTGCTCGGCGGCGGCGGCGCGGGGGCCGAGCAGATCGCCCCGCTCCGCCCCGACGCGGTGATCCTGAAGAGCGCCTCGGAGGAACGGATCGGCCGGCCGCTCGAGCGGCTCGGGATGCGGGTCGTCTACCACGAAGGCGAGTCGCCCGAGCGCTTCCTCGCCGAGGTCGCGTTGCTCGGCAAGCTGCTCGGGGACGAGCCGCGCGCCGCCGAGATCGCCGCCTACTACCAAGCGCGCCGGCAGATGATCGCGGAACGGCTCGCGGGTCTGCCCGCGTCCGCGCGGCCGCGCGTCCTCTTCCTCTCGGCCAGCTCCCGAGGCGACGGGCGCACCTTCACCGTGCCGCCGGCCGACTGGCTCCAGCACCGGCTGATCGCCGACGCCGGAGGGGCCTCCTCCGGCGACAGCGGCCTGCCGGGCACGGCGACCGTGAGCGGCGAGCAGGTCGCCGCCTGGCGGCCCGACCGGATCGTCGTCGCGCGC
>JAHDVN010000087.1:0-7455 GCA_023384635.1 Thermoanaerobaculia bacterium | reverse complement strand
TACCGCGGCGACGCGCGCGAGGTGGTGGCGCGGCTGCGGACCGACCCGCTCTGGGCGGCGCTGCCGGCGGTGCGCGCCGGCCGGCTCGACGCCTTCCCCGGCGACTTCTACAGCTGGGACCAGCCCGACCCGCGCTGGCTCCTGGGCCAGCTCTGGCTGGCGAAGACCCTCCATCCGGAGCGCTTCTCCGACGTCGACCTCCGCGCCGAGGTCCTCTCCTTCTTCCGCACCCTCTACGGGCTGCCGGAGGAGACGGTGCGCACCCGCATCCTGCCGGTGCTCCAGGGGGACCTGCCGCGGTGAGCGCGGCGGCCGGCGAGCCGCTCCCCGAGCCCGAGCGGCCGCTCGGGCGCAGCCTCGCGCTCCTCGGCCTCCTGCTCGCCCTGCTCGCCGGCCTCTCGCTGTTCGTCGGCCGCTACCCGTCGCCGCCGGGCCTCTCGCCGGGGCTGCTCGCCGAGGACGAAGTGGCCCGCGCCCTCGTCCTCGACCTGCGCCTGCCGCGCCTCGTGGCGGCGATCGTGCTCGGCGGGATGCTGGCCGCCGCCGGCCTGACGATGCAGATGATCTTCCGCAACCCGCTCGTCGAGCCCGGGCTGCTCGGCGTCTCGCAGGGGGCGGCGTTCGGCGCCGCGCTCGGCATCGTCGCCCTCGGCGGCAGCACGCTGGTGGTGCAGTCGCTGGCGGCCCTCTTCGCGCTGCTCGGGCTCGCGGGCAGCTGGGTGCTGGCGCGGGCCTTCCGCTTCGGCGGTGCCACGCTGCGTCTCGTGCTCGCGGGGATCGCCGTCTCCGCGCTGCTCTCGGCCGGTGTCGGGCTGCTCAAGCTCCTCGCCGATCCCCTCCGCCAGCTGCCCGAGATCACCTTCTGGCTCCTCGGCGGCCTCTTCGGGATCGGCTGGGAGCAGCTCCTCTGGCTGCTCCCGGCGGCGCTGCCGGCGCTCGTCCTGCTGCACCTGCTCGCCTGGCGGATGAACCTCCTCTCGCTCGCCGACGAGACCGCCTTCGCCCTCGGCGTCGCGGTGCGGCGCGAGCGCCTCGCCCTGCTCGTGCTCGCGGTGGTCGGCGTCGCCGCCGGGGTGGCGGTCGCCGGCATGGTGGGCTGGATCGGCCTCATCACCCCGCACCTCGCCCGCCGCCTCCTGGGCGCCGACGCCCGCCGGGCGCTGCCCGCGGCGACGCTGCTCGGGGCGATCGTGACCCTCCTCTGCGACGACCTCGCGCGGACGCTGGCCGGGGCCGAGATCCCGCTCGGGATCCTCACCTCGCTGGTCGGCGCGGTCGTCTTCGCGATCGTCATGGTCCGCTCGCCGTTGAGGGCCCGCGCGTGAACGGGGCGCGCGTCGAGGTCGAGGGCCTCGAGTTCGCGTACGGACCGGACGGTCCGCAGGTGCTCCGGGAGCTCTCCCTCGAGGTGCCGGCGGGTTCGACGACCGCGCTCCTCGGCCGCAACGGGGCCGGCAAGACGACGCTCCTCTACCTGCTCCTCGGCTGGCGGCGGGCCCAGCGCGGGCGGATCGCGATCGACGGCCGCGAGCCGGCCGGGGAGGGGCGCCGCCGGGCGGCGACGGCGCTCGTGCCGCAGGACGAGCACGTGCCGTTCGACTTCTCGCTGCTCGAGTACGTTCTCCTCGGCCGCGCCCCGCACCTCGCGGTGCTGCGTGCGCCGGGGGCGGCGGACGTGGAGGTGGCGCGGCGCGCCATCGCCGAGGTCGGCCTCGCCGGCCTCGAGGCGCGCCCGGTGCCGGTGCTCTCCGGCGGCCAGCGCCAGCTCGCGACGATCGCCCGGGCGCTGGCGCAGGAGCCGCGCCTGCTGCTGCTCGACGAGCCGTTCTCCCACCTCGATCTGGGCAACGCGGCGCGGATCGCCGGCATCCTGCGCCGCCTCGCCGCGGCGGGGCTGACGATCCTCTTCACCACCCACGACCCGAACGCCGTGCTCGAGCTCGCCGACCGCGTCGCCCTGCTCTCCGACGGCCGCCTCCTCGGCCAGGGCCCGACCCGCGAGGTCCTCACCGCCGCCAACCTGCGGGCCACCTACGGCGTCGCCGTCGACCTCGTGGAGATCGCCGGCCGCCCCGTCGTCCTGCCTCCCCCCGCCCCCGGGGAAGCCCCCTCCATTCCCAAAATACGGTGACAGTTTACTTATATCGGCCCTTGTGGTCGGTCTGCTGAAGCCGACTTCGAAATAAGTAAACTGTCACCGTATTTGCGGCCGCATCTGGTGCCTCACAGGGCCTCGGGCAGACCGCCGCGCAGGGCGACGGCGCCGTCACGGCCCCGGCGCTTCGCCTCGTAGAGGGCGTCGTCGGCGGCGCGCAGGAGGAGCTCGGCGCGGTCGGCGGGGGAGAGGACCTCCGAGCGGAGCGGCGTGCCGGGCACCTCGAGGCAGGTCGAGGCGATCCCGGCCGAGAGCGTCACCGGGGCCGGGAGGTGCGCGCCGAGAGCGAGGATGCGCTCCTGCAGGCGCTGCCAGACCGAGGCGATCTCCGCCTCCTCGAGGCCGCAGAGCACCACCGCGAACTCCTCGCCCCCCATTCGGCCGACGCGGTCGGTGGCGCTGCGCACCGTCTCGCGGAGCGCGCCGGCCACGAACTGGAGCACGCGGTCGCCCGCGGCATGGCCGAACGAGTCGTTCACGCGCTTGAAGTGGTCGATGTCGCCGAGAATCAGGGTGACCGAGGCGCCGCTCGCCAGCGCCTCCTCGAGCGCCTGTCCGAGCTCCCGGCGGTTCGCGAGGCCGGTCAGCGGATCGGTGCGCGAGAGCCACTCCGCGAGGCTCCGCTGCCGGTCGAGCCGCCAGACCACGAACCCGAGCAGCGCCGTGAAGCCGAGGACGGAGCCCGCCATCCCCCACGGCTCGTGGGACCATGGCGAGGGCGACAGCGGGCGCAGCACCGCGTGAATCGGCCGCTCGCCGATCGAGAGGCTGGTGGCGATCGCGCCGGGGGTGTCCGGCCGCATCGGCGCCCCCCCCCAGTGCGCGAGCAGGTCCACCCGGCCGCTCTCGTGGTCCCAGAGCGTGAAGGCCCAGCCGTGCCGGCTCCAGCGCTCCTCCGCGAGCGCGTCGGCGATCGCCTGGGGCTCGCTCACCTGGGCCACCCAGCCGAGGGGCTCGGGCGCGGACGGCGCGTCAGCGCCGTCGCTGCCCGCGAAGACGGGCAGGAAGGTGAGGACGCCCGTCCCGTCGAGCCGGACCTGCTGGATCAGCGTGATCGGCGAGGTCTGGGTCGGCCTCCCCGTCGCGGCGGAGGCCTCGAGCGCCGCTCGGCGGGCCGGCTCGGAGGCGACGTCGAAGCCGAGCGCGGCGCGGTTCGCCGCGAGCGGCTCGATGAGGCCGACGACCACGACCGCGCGGTCGAGGGGAGCGGGCTCCCGGCCTCCGTCCGGCGCGCGCTGCCAGGGCTCGAGCTCGGGGAGGCCGAGCGACGCGAGCTGCCGGCGGCGCTCTTCGGCGTCCGCCGCCGGAGGCAGGCGGGGATTCCAACTCAGGCCGCGGATCTCCGGATGGCGCTCCACGATGCGGAGCGCGAAGCGCCGGAACTCCTCGGGCCGGACCTCGTCGGACGCCTCGAACAGGCCGCGGAGACCGTAGAGCTGGGCGCTGCTGCGGGAGAAGGCGTCGCCGATCGAGGTGGTGAGTGCGTCGACCTCGCGGGCGAGCCGGTTGCGCTCGGCGGCCTCGTACGCCTCCGAGGCGACCTGGTACGTGGTCGCCGAGAGCGCGGCGCCGAGCGCCACGATGCCGAGCGCCAGCCGGGTCCGCCGGCCGGGCGGCGCGACCACCGCGAGCGGGACGGCGAGCGGCTCGCGCGGCGTCTCGATCGCCCGCCGCCGGCGCGTCGGCCGCCGGAGCCACCGTCGTGCGGCCCCCCCGAGCTTCCCCATCCTGACCTCGGCCTCCGAAGTTCGGGCGAGTCTACTCCGCCTCCGCGCCGAGTCCAGGGGGGCGCGCAAGGTGCCAGCCACTTTTCGAAGGGTCCGACGCAAGGTGCCAGCGACTTTTCGACTTTTCGAAGGGTCTCTCGAGCGTCCTGCCCGGTAGGTGCCAGGCGCTTTCCCTGAAGGTGCTGCCCGGAAGGTGCCAGGCGACTTCTCGGGATGGGTGCAATGGGTGTTCGCGGGCTTCCGCCGGGCCCCCGAGTCGCCGTTTGATTCACTTTGATTCACTTTCGGGGCTCGCGGCAGGGCCTGAGGACGGAGTCGTGCCTGCTAAAATTCTTTTGTATTCATATAGAATGCATTCGGAGGTGTCCATGCCCAAGACCCTGACCCTGCGGGTGGACGATGCCGTCTACGAGACGCTGGCCGAGGCGGCCGAGGCCGAGGGGCGGTCGATCGCCAACCTCATCGAGACCGCCGCCCTGGCGCACCTGGCCGAACGGCAGTTCGCGGACGACGCCGAGGTGGCCGAGATCGCCGCCCACGAGCGGCTCCGGGCGCGGCTGGCCCGCGCCGCCGCCGAGGCCCGCGCCCGCCAGGGGGCGTTCGTTGACTGAGTACCGGCTCTTCGCGACCGACCAGGTCGCGGCCGACCTCGCGGCGATCGCCGGCGACCGGCGCCCGGAGGTGGAGCGCCGCCTCGCCCGGGTGGTCTGGCCGGAGCTGCGCCGCCGACCGCGCTCCGGCCCGCGAGTGCGCCGCCTCCGCGGCTCTCAGCCCGAGACCTGGCGCTACCGGATCGGCTCCTGGCGGCTCTTCTACGAGATCGAGGAGGAGGGGCGGATCGTCTGCCTCCTCGCCGCGGTGCACCGCGCCTCGGCCCACTGAAGCGGGTGGCGCCCGGGGGGGCGGCCGGGAATCGGCAGGGAGCTGCGGCCGGACGACGACTCGCCCGGCGAGCCCGCGCGGGCCCGCCGGGTGCTTCCGCCGGAGCGGCTGCGGTCAGGACTTCGGGACGTCCTGCGGGGCGACCAGCGCGAACCCGAGCTGGAAGAAGAGGCCGAGGGTGTCGTAGTCCACCCACTCCTCGACGATGCGGCCGTCGACGACCCGGTCGACCATCATCCCCTCGACCCGCACCGCGCGCCCGGTCGCGGGCAGGCCGCGCAGGTTCCCGCTGTGGGTCCCGTGGAGCACCCAGCGCACCGCCATCCACTCGCCGTCGACCATCGGGTTGCCGAGGTCGAAATGGAGGCCCGGCAGGCCCTCGTGGCTCCCCCGGTAGTACGCCCTGAGCGCCTCGAGGCCGCGGATCGGCTCCGGCACGCTGCAGTCGTGCACCACCACGTCGGGGCTGTAGACCTCGTCGAGCAGCGTGAGCTCCTCGCGGTTGCGTGCCTCGACGTAGCGGGCGCAGAGCGCTCGCGCCGAGTCGCGCGTCAGGGTGGTCCCGGTCTCGACTCCCACCATCGCCCTCCTTGGTCTCGCGGGCGCGAGGCGCCCGGGTGTGGCCGCCGCGGGTCTCTCGCCCTACGGGTGCCGGTAGTAGGTCTTGCCGACGATCTTCCAGCCGTCGGAGAAGTGGTAGAGGGAGAGGAAGTCGGTGAAGACGTGCTTCCCCTCGCGCCAGAGCTCGAGCCGCACCACCGCGGCGTCGCCCGCGATCTCGAGCCGTTCGAAGCGCGCCTCGGTCGTGCGCGCCGCCCCCTCGCGGGCGGGCGGCGCCTCCTTCGCGTTCTGCGCCTCGATGCGCGCGATCCAGTCGGCGATCGGCAGCTTCGCGAGGTGGCCGTCGCGCAGGAAGAGCATCTCGAACTCGGGGTGGAAGCCGCGCCGGATCGCCTCCGGGTCGCGGAAGTTGTGGATCCCGTCCACGTAGGAGTCGGTGATCACCCGGATGATCTCCGAGCGCGCGGCGGCCGGGTCGGGGGCCGCCCCCTCGTCGGCACGCGCGCCCGCCACCGGCGCGAGGAGGAGCAGAGCGGCGAGAGCGAGAGCGATGCGGCGCATGGCGATCTCCTTCGGAACCCGCCCCGTCCCGGGCGGGAGGTGCCGGCCGAGTCTACCGGCTCCGCGGCCTCGGGGGCAGGGGTGGTCCCCTCACTCCCCGCGCGACAAACCCAGCAGGCCGCGCACGGCCGCGCGCACCGCGGGCCAGGCGGAGCTGCCGGGGACGACCGCCTCGAAGTGCCCGGCCGCGGGGATCTCGACCAGCGTGACTTCGTCACCGGCCTTCCGCGCGGCCTCCGCATACGCGCGCACCTGCGCCGGCGGCACGATCGGATCCGCCGCGCCGACCAGCAGCCGCTGCGGGAGCCCGAGCGGCAGCATCGCGATCGGCGAGGCGAGCCGCAGCCGCTCCGGCACCGCCCCCGGCGCGCCGCCCAGGAGATCCGGCACCGCAGCGCCGCAGCCCGTCGCCGAGGAGAAGGCCGCGAGGTCGGCGATCGGCGCCAAGCCGACGACGCCGGAGAGCGCGAGCGGCTCGCCGGAGGCGAGAGCGCTCTCCGCGGGAAGCCCTCGGCGCCCGCCGAGCCAGAGCGCGAGGTGGCCCCCCGCCGAGTGGCCGAGCGCGACCACGCGCCCGAGGTCGAGCGGGAAGCTCTTCGCGAGCGTCCTCAGGTGGTCCGCCCCCGCGGCCACGTCGAGGAACGTCCCCGGCCAGCCGCCCCCTTCGTCGCCGACCCGCCGGTACTCGACGCTCCAGGTGGCGATCCCCTCCTTCGCGAGCTCCTCCGCTAGGCCCGCGACGTAGCCCAGGTCGTAGGCGGCGAGCCAGCAGCCGCCGTGCAGCACGATCGCGACCGGGAACGGCCCCTTCCCCTCCGGCAGCCGCAGCTCCCCGAACTGGAGCGGCCCGGGCCCGTAGGCGAGCCGGTGGTCGGCGGCCGGCTGCGGCAGCGCCAGCGCCTCCGCGGTGGTCAGCATCTTCGCCTCCTGGCCATGCAGCGGCGTTGCCGAGCCGATCGCGAGCAGCGCGATCCCGAGCGCCACTCCGCGCACGAGCCCGCAACCGCTCACGTCACCTTCGCCCGCCGCCGGTGCTCGGGCCGGTCCCAGCGCCGCTCGGCGAGCACGCGCGCGAGCGCCGCCGCGGCGTTCCAGACGTCCACGTAGCGCAGGTAGGCCGGGGCGAAGCCGAAGCGCAGCACGTCCGGCTCGCGGAAGTCGCCGATCACCCCCTCGGCGATGAGCGCCTGCACGATCGCGTAGCCCTCCGGGTGCGCGAGCGAGAGCTGCGAGCCGCGCCGCTCCGGCTCGCGCGGCGAGACGAGCGCGAGGCCGTGCCCGGCGCAGTCGCGCTCCACGAGCCCGCGGAAGAGCTCGGTGAGCGCGATCGACTTCGCGCGCAGCGCCGGCATCCCGCAGGCCGCGATCGTCCGCACCCCCTCCTCGAGCGCCGCGAGCGAGACGACCGGCGGCGTGCCGCAGGCGAGCTGCCCGACGCCGGGCGCCGGCCGGTAGGCGAGCTCGAACCGGAACGGCTCCGCGTGCCCGAGCCACCCCCAGAGCGGCGAGCGGAGCGCCTCGTGGAGCCGCCGCGCCGCGAAGGCGAACGCCGGCGCCCCGGGCCCGCCG
>JAHDVN010000086.1 GCA_023384635.1 Thermoanaerobaculia bacterium | reverse complement strand
GAGGCCCCAGCTCTGGTTCTCCGACGGCGGCGTGAACGACTCCTCGCCGGCGGCCGATAACTTCCGGCGCGCGGCCTGCAGGCCGACGGCGCCGGTGAACGGTCCGAGCGCCCGGTGCGGCAGCTCGAGGCGCCCCTCCCAGGAGTCGTTGCGGAAGCGCGTCCCGACCTCCGCCCCCTCGAGCTCCACGTGCTCGTAGTCGGCCACGCCGAGCCGCGCCTTCACGCCGCGGAACGGACCCGAGAGGAGCTGCCACTCCCCCTTCAGGTCGATGCGGGTCTGCTCGAGGTCCGAGGTCACCGCCTCTTCCCCGTGCTCCACGCCGTGCCCTTCCACTCCGTGCTCCTCGGGCCCGTGCGCATGACTGTGCCCCGGGATGCCGTAGCGGCTCTCGTAGCGGCCCACCGAGAGCCCCACGAAGCCGCGCGCCCCGACCCAGGAGAAGCCGACCGAACCGCGCTCGGACTCCACGCCGGAGTTCGCGAGGCGCCCGGTGAACGGCTCGCCCTCGTGCACCTCCGCCTCGGAGGCGGCCAGCCCCGGGATCTCGTAGTCGCCCGCCTCGCGCCGCCCGAAGTCGGCGTGCCAGGCGATCCTCCCGAACGATCCCCCGAGCTCCACCGCCCCGCTCTTCTCCTCCGCCGCGCTCCCTCCGTGGAGTTGCACGGCCCCGGTCAGCGGTCGCTCGGGCAGGTAGTCGGGAATCCACTGATGGATGACATTAACCACGCCGCCGATCGCGCTCGAGCCGTAGAGGAGGGTCGCCGGGCCGCGCACGATCTCGATCCGCTCGGCACCCATCACATCCCCCGCCACGGCATGGTCGGGGCTCGTCGTCGAGACGTCGCCGGTTCCGATGCCGCTCGCCAGCACCCGGATCCGGTCCCCGGCGAGGCCGCGGATCACCGGGCGGCTCGAGCCGGCGCCGAACGAGGTCGAGGCGACCCCCACCTGGCCGGCGAGGGTCTCGCCGACCGTCGGCTGCAGAAGGACTAGCAAGTCGTCGCCCGAGACCACCGAGACCGGCTGCGCGAGATCCTCCTGCGAGCGCGCCTCGGGGCTGGCGGTCACCACGATCGCCTCCGCGTGAATTGTGGGGTCGAGTTGGATCTCTACCACCGCCTCCTCGCCTCGCACGACTGCGACCGCGACGACCGTGCTGCCGGCACGCAGACTCGTGACCTCCAGGAAGTAGGAGCCGGGAGGAACACCGACCAAGCGGAAAGTGCCGTCTGCCCCGGTGCGAGTCGCGCGCGGCGTCCCCGAAAGACGGACCTGGGCGTCGGCGGCAGGCTGCCCGTCGCGGGCGAGCACGCGACCCGCTATGTTCCCCGCTTCCGCGGCGAGCGCTGGGAGAGCCGAGAGCGAGAGGGATAAGAAGAATGCGAATGAATGCCAGCCGAAACGGCGCGAAGAAGTCATAGACAGTTCTCCTCCGAAACTTCAGGATCTCACCCCTCGTCCGGTCGAGGAGGGGCCGTTGAGTCGTACTCGCTTCCCCCACCAAGGGGAAGGCAGGAGCAACCAGCGATGGGACGGGAGAAAACGGCGGCTGGTCAGCCAGCTGCAGGCGGGCCGCGGGCTTCGGCGTCGCGGTGGGTTAGGCGGCGCGGGAAGACAAATCCCCCCCCGCAGGGGGCAGGCGCCTCGGCACGAGAGGGCAGTCCGACCGCGGCCGGCACCACCGCCGCCCCGGCTCGGAGTTTGTGCAGACACGCCGGGCAGTCGCCGGATTCCGAAGCCTGGCGGTTCAGTGCCGGTACCTGCACAGCTTCCGGCCCATCAGCCGAGGTGACCCCTCGACGATGCGCGTGGATCACCTGCTCGCAGGCGCCAGGGGCGTGGAACACCACCTCGGCCCCAAGGAGCGCAGCCATCGCGAGCAGAACGACCGGCGCGCGAAGAAGCTGGGCCATCGCCATCGAGCGAGATGCTAACAGTCTTCCGCGTCCGATAGGCGGGGACTCGCCCCCTCCCGGTCGAGGAGGCGGAAGGCGTCGTCGATCTCCTGGTGGCTCCCGGAGAGGACCAGCAGGTCGCCACCGGCCAGGGCGACCTCGGAGACGTTCGGCTGCGGGACCCCGTCGCGCACCAGGGAGAGCAGGTTGGCGCCGGTGCGGCGGCGCAGGTCGAGGCCGAGCACCGTCCGGCCGTCGAGGCGCGACCCGTCGGGAACCCGGTAGATGTCGACGGTGCCGGCGGCCAGAGCGGCGAGCGCCGCGTCCGGCAGCCGCTCGCCGGCGAGGGTGGCGCGCAGCCCCCGGTAGGCGTCGCCCCGCAGCAGCCGCTCCTGGGCGGCCACGACGTAGCGCGGCACGTGGTAGTGGGCGAGGACGCGGGCGAAGAGCTCGAGCGAGCTCTCGAACTCCTCGGCCACCACCTCGTCGGCGCCGAGCGACCGCAGCTCCTCGATGTCGGCCACCCGCCGGGTGCGCACGACGATGTGGACGTCGGTGTTGATCGCCCGCGCCGCGGTGACGACCTGGCGGAGGCCGGCGCTCTCGGAGATCGCCACGACCAGCGCCCGCGCCCGCTCCAGGCCGGCGCGCCGGAGGATCTCCGGGCGCGTGGCGTCGCCGAAGAGGACCGGCTCGCCGCCGGCCTGGGCCGCGCGGACCTCCTCGCCCGAGAACTCGATCACGCAGTAGCGCAGGCCCGACTCCCGCAGCACCCGGGCCAGGTTCCGCCCGCCGACGCCGAAGCCGACGATCACCACGTGATCGGAGCGCTGCGGCTCCGGCGGCGGCGGATCGCTCACCCGCGCAACCCCGCCCGGCAGGCCCAGCCAGCGCACCGCCACGGCGAGGTGCGGCCCCAGCGCGAAGAGCATCGGGCTCAGGAGCAGGGTGAGGATCGCCGAGGCGAGGAAGACCTGGTTCTCGCTCGGGTCGAGCAGCCCCAGCCGCGACCCCTCCACGCCGAGCACGAAGGAGAACTCGCCGATCTGCGCCAGGGCCAGGGCCGCGAGCACGCCCACCCGCTGCGCGAAGCCGGCGACCGCGGCGGTCGCGATCCCGATCACCGCCTTCAGGCCGACGATCCCGACCACCACCGCGACCACCGCCGGCCAGGCCGAGTGGAGCACCTCGCGGTCGAGCAGCATCCCGATCGAGATGAAGAAGAAGCTGTTGAAGACGTCGCGCAGCGGCGAGACCTCGGCCACCACCTGGTGGCTGTACTCCGACTCCGAGATCAGGATGCCGGCGATGAAGGCGCCCGTGGCGAGCGAGAGACCGATCGCCTGGGTGGCCAGCGCCAGCCCCAGGCAGACGGCGAGCGAGCCCAGGATGAAGACCTCGCGCACGCCGGTGCGCACGACGCTGTCGAGCAGCCGCGGCATGACGCGCCGGGCCACGAAGAAGATCACCGCCACGAGCACGAAGCCGCCCGCCAGGCGCGCGAGGATCTCCAGCCCCGACGCCTTCTCGGCCCCGGCGAGAATCGGCGTGAGCAGCAGCATCGGCACCAGGAGGAAGTCCTGGAACACGGTGATCCCCATCGTCAGGTAGCCGTGCGGCGTCCGCACCTCCCGGCGGTCGGCGAGCAGCTTCATCGGCACCGCCGTGCTGGTGAGGGAGGCGAGGAAGCCGGCGAAGAGCGCCTTGGCCGAGGGCCAGCCGAGGCTGACCAGGATCCCCCAGGTCGCGAGCAGGGTGAGCGCGGTGTAGAGGGTGCCTCCGAGGAAAAAGGCGCGGCGCATGCGGCCGATCTCCCCCAGGGAGAGGTCGAGGCCGATCGAGAAGAGGAGGAGCAGGATCCCCACCTGCGCCATCAGCTCGATCCCCTGCGCATCGGTCACGACCCCGAGGCCGGCGGGGCCCAGCAGGACGCCGGTGACGAGGAAGCCGCTCACCGCGGGCAGGCGGAAGCGCCGGCTGAGGATGAAGACGCCCACCGACGCCGCGAAGATGATCACGAGCTGGGCGACGATCTGGGTCAGCATGCGCATCCGGCACGTTATCAAACGGCCGCCGGTCCCCCGGGCCTGACACCTGTCAGGGTCGCCGCGAGTGCGGTCGGGTATCATCGGCCGGTGCGCACGAGATCCCTGATCGCCACGGTCGCCGCGGCCCTCGTCGGGGTCGCCGCGGGCATCGGCACCTTCACCTTCGTCTACGCCAAGGGCGGCTCGTACCTCACCAACGACCCCGCCGCCTGCGCCAACTGCCACGTCATGGAAGAGCAGTTCGCCGGCTGGACGGCCGGCAGCCACCGCGGGGTGGCGGTGTGCAACGACTGTCACACCCCGCCCGGCTTCGTCGCCAAGTACGCCGTCAAGGCGCTCAACGGCTGGAACCACTCCCGGGCCTTCACCACCGGCGAGTTCCACGAGCCGATCCAGATCACCGGCTTGAACCGGCGGGTCACGCAGGCCGCCTGCCGCGGCTGCCACGGCGAGATCGTCGCCGCGATCGACGCCGTTCCCGCCGCCCACAGCGGCCCGCTCGACTGCATCGAGTGCCACCGCGACGTCGGACATCTACACTGAAGGAGAGCGACCGATGACCCCCTCCCGCGCCCGTTCCGAAGCCGGAGCCGCCACCTTCCGCCTGCTCCTGGTGGCGATCGTCGCCGCCCTGGTCGGGGCCGGCGTCGTCGCGCTGCTGGTGAACATCTCCGAGCGGAAGGCGGAGGCCCGCAACCCGTTCTTCCGCGTCGTCGAGCTCGACGACGACACCGACGACCCGGCGATCTGGGGCAAGAACTTCCCGCTCCAGTACGACCACTACACCCGCACCGTGGACCAGGTGCGCACCCGCTTCGGCGGCAGCGAGGCGATTCCGCGCACCCCGACCGACGCCGACCCGCGCTCGATCGTGGCGCAGTCGCGGCTCGAGGAGGATCCGCGGCTGGTCACGATGTGGAAGGGCTACGCCTTCGCCGTCGACTTCCGCGAGGAGCGTGGCCACGCCTACATGCTCGAGGACCAGACCTTCACCGAGCGGCAGCAGGTGGTTCAGCAGCCCGGCACCTGCGCCAACTGCCACGCCTCGACCTACGTCCCGTACAAGAAGCTCGGCGACGGAGACATCTTCGCCGGCTTCGAGCGGCTCAACCAGATGCCCTACGTCGAGGCCCGGCAGCACCTCGAGCACCCCGTCGCCTGCATCGACTGCCACGACTCGCAGACCATGCAGCTGCGCGTCACCCGCCCCGCCTTCCTCGAGGGGATCAAGGCGCTCAAGGCATCGCAGGGGATTCCGGACTACGACCCGAACACGATGGCGACGCGCCAGGAGATGCGCGCCTACGTCTGCGGCCAGTGCCACGTCGAGTACTACTTCAAGGGCCCCGAGAAGCGGCTCGTCTACCCCTGGGCGAAGGGGATCAAGGTCGAGCAGATCCAGGCCTACTACGACGAGATCGGATTCAAGGACTGGACCCACGCCGAGAGCGGAGCGCCGGTGCTCAAGGCGCAGCACCCCGAGTTCGAGATGTGGAACCAGGGGATCCACGCCCGGTCGGGAGTCGCCTGCGCCGACTGCCACATGCCCTACGAGCGGGTGGGGGCGCTCAAGATCTCCGACCACCACGTCCGCAGCCCGCTGCTCAACATCGCCAAGGCCTGCCAGACCTGCCACCGCTGGCCCGAGGAGGAGCTCAAGGCGCGCGCCGAGCAGATCCAGGAGCGCACCTACATGATGCGCGGGCGGGCGATGGACGCCCTGGTGCAGCTGATCGGCGACCTGAAGGCCGCGCGCGAGGCGGGGAAGAGCGACGCCGAGCTCGAGCTCGCCCGCACGCTCCAGCGCCAGGCGCAGTTCCGGCTCGACTTCATCGAGGCCGAGAACTCGATGGGCTTCCACGCCCCGGGCGAGGCGCTGCGCATCCTGGGCGAGGCGATCGACCTGGCGCGCGAGGGACAGCTCGCGGTGCGCGACCCCTCCTACCAGCCGACCTTCGCCAACCAGGTCCCCGCGCCCGCGCCGCCCAGTCAGAGCGCCAGCGCGCCGGCCGCGGCGGCGGCCCTCACCCAGCTCGCGGCGGCCCCGCCCGCCGCGAACTGAGCCCCGGTACCGGTTCCCCCGCCGCGCGCCTTCCGGCCGATCCGGGGCCGGGGCGCGCGGGCTGCGTGTAGGCTCTCCCCTCGACCCGGCCTCGAACGCCGGCACGAGGAGAGAGCGATGCGCGCGATCCCGAAGACCCTCCTGCTCACCTGGCTCGGCCTCGCCGCCGCCCCGGTCTCCGCCGCGGTGGTCGAGACCGCCCCCTCCAGCTTCGTCCTCGAGGTCACGGCGAAGGTGGCGCCCCCCCCGGCCGCCGTCTGGACCGCCCTCGGCGAGGTCGGCCGCTGGTGGAGCCCCGAGCACACCTGGTCCGGCGACGCCCGGCACCTCGGCATCGCGCTCGAGGCCGGCGGCTGTTTCTGCGAGCGATGGGAGGGCGGGAGCGTCGAGCACGCGCGGGTGATCCACGCCTCGCGGGACAAGCTCCTCGCGCTGCGCGGCGCCCTCGGCCCGCTCCAGGCGATGGCGGTCACCGGCGTCCTCTCGTTCCAGATCGAGCGCGGCGACGACGGCACCCGCATCCTGGCCACCCACCGCGTGAGCGGTGACCCCAGCCACGGCCTCGACAACATCGCCCCGCTCGCCGACGCCATGCTCGTCGAGACGATGGGCCGCCTGAAGAAGTACCTGGAGACCGGCCGGCCCCAGTGAACTCCCCCCGGGCCGGGGCGCTCCTTCCGCCCGCCGCGAGGGCGTGCTAGCCTCCCGGCAAACCTGCGGCACTCCGAGCAGCACCCCTCCCACCGCGCTCACCTGCGGTCGGGGCCGGGGAGAATTGCGGACCGCCGCGCTCAGCAGAGAGGGGGATCCTGCCATGCCGCTGAAGCTCGACCCGATGCCGATGCTCACCGCCGTCGCCCTGTGCGCCCTGCTGCTCGTCGCCGCCGGTACCGCGCGAGCCGAGAGCCCCGAGACACTCGCCGAGCAGGCCGCCGCCCAGGCCGCCGAGAGCGAGACCGCGCTGCGGCCCGCCCCGCAGGGCGTCCCGGCCGGCGTGCTCGGCGGGCCGCTGTTCGTCGGCGTGGACGACGCGGCGATCTCCACCTACCGCATCGACCCGGGCACCAACACCGCGACGCCGCAGTTTACGGGCTTCCAGGCCTGGGGGGCGGCCTACGACCCGGTGGGTGACCAAGTCTACTTCAACAGCGGCTCGACGCTCTACGTCTGGCCGGTGGGCGGCGCGGTCGCCACCGTCGGCACGATCGTCGACGGCGCCGGCGCCGCGCAGTCGATGGTCGGCCTCGCCTTCCACAACGGCACCCTCTACGGCACCAAGAACATCGCCAACGAGGCGATCTGGTCGATCGACACCACGACGGCGGTGGCGACCGTCCACATCGATTACGTCGACGCCGACCTCGACTGCGGCGGCTTGGCGGTCGATCCCACGACCGGCGACTTCTACTGCACCAACGACGACTCGACACCGCACGGCGCCGGCCTCGTCCGCATCAACCCGGACGCCTCCGTCACCTTCATCGCCGCCTACCCGCCCGGACAGACCGACATCGACGGCCTCGCGATCGGCGGCGGCCGCGCCTACCTGGTGATCGACGAGCCGGGCGACATCTACGTCTGGGACTTCGGGACCGCCGCCTACGTCACGCCGCTCTCCTCGCCGTGGACCACGTCGGAGACCTTCTCGGCCGGCGCCTGGATCGTGGAGGCGCCGGTGGCGCCGGCGATCTCGCTGGTCAAGACGGTAGGAACGGATCCTGCCGTCTGCGCCGTCACCAGCCAGATCACCGTGCCCCCGGGGACCACGGTCTTCTACTGCTACACCGTGACCAACACCGGCGACGTCACGCTCTCCACCCACGACCTCGTCGACTCCGAGCTCGGTCCGATCTTCACAGCGCTGCCCTACCCCCTCATGCCCGGCGCGAGTGCCTTCTGGGCGCCGGAGGAGGCCGTGATCGTCACCACCACCACGAACACCGCCACCTGGACGGCGTACACGCCGGGCGTCGGCGAGGCGAGCGCCGAGGCGAGCGCGACGGTCGAGGTCGAGGCGCCCTCGGTCCTCGAGATCCCGACCCTCGGGCCGGTGGGCGCGGCGGCGCTCGCGCTCGGCCTCGCCGGTCTGGGACTGGGTGTCCTGCGGCGCCGCCGGACCTAGGCTCCGCGGCGAGCTCGCGGCGGGCGGAGCCCTCCCAGAAGGGAGGGTCCCGCCCGCCTCCTCCTCATCCGGTCTGGATCCCGCCCTCCGTCTGCCCCCACGGGTCGAGGGCGGCGGCGAGCTCGTCGGCGGGGAGGACCCCCTGCTCGGCGCAGAGCTCGCGCACCGTGCGGCCGGTGGCCATCGCCTCGCGCGCGATCGCCGCCGCGCGGTCGTAGCCGATCCGCGGCACCAGCGCGGTGACCATCGCGAGCGAGCGCTCGACGAGCTCCCGGCAGCGTTCCCGGTCCGCCGCCAGCCCGGCGACACAGCGCGCGGCGAGCAGGTCGCAGGCGCTCGCCAGGATGCGGATCGACTGCAGCAGGTTCCAGGCGATCACGGGCATCATGGCGTTGAGCTCGAAGTGGCCGCCGGCGCCCGCGATCCCGATCGCCACGTCGTTGCCCATCACCTGCGCCGCCACCATGACTACCATCTCCGGGATCACCGGGTTCACCTTCCCCGGCATGATCGAGCTGCCCGGCTGCAGGCTCGGGAGCGCCAGCTCCCCGAGCCCGCAGCGCGGCCCGGAGGCGAGCCAGCGCAGGTCGTTGGCGATCTTGGTGAGCGAGACCGCCACGGTGCGCAGCGCTCCGGAGAGCTCCACCGCCGCGTCGCGCGCCGCGAGCGCCTCGAACCGGTTCGGGGCGGGCACGAACGGGTGGCCGGTGCGAGCGGCAAGGCGCGCGATCACGCCCTCCGCGAATCCGGGCGGGGCGTTCAAGCCGGTGCCCACGGCGGTGCCGCCGAGCGCCAGCTCGGCCAGCCGCGGCCGGGCGGCCGCGAGGCGCGCGAGGCCGTTCGCGGCCTGCCGCGCGTGTCCGGAGAGCTCCTGCCCGAGCCGCACCGGGACCGCGTCCTGCAGATGGGTGCGGCCGATCTTGACCACGTCGTCTAGCTCCGCCGCCTTCGCCGCGAGCGCCGCCCCGAGCGCGGCCAGCGCCGGCTCGAGCTCCTCGGCCACCGCCGCGTAGGCGGCGACGTGGATCGCGGTGGGGATCACGTCGTTCGACGACTGCGAGGCGTTGACGTGGTCGTTCGGGTGCACCGGGCTCTTCTCGCCGCGCACGCCGCCGAGCCGCTCGTTGGCGCGGTTCGCGATCACCTCGTTGGCGTTCATGTTCGTCGAGGTGCCCGAGCCGGTCTGGAAGACGTCGAGCGGGAAGTGGGCGTCGAGCCCCCCCGCCGCGACCTCCTCGGCCGCCGCGCGGATCGCCTCGGCGAGCGGCGCGGCGACGACGCCGAGCTCGGCGTTGGCCGCCGCGGCCTCGGCCTTCACCAGGCCGAGCGCCCACAGGAAGCGGCGCGGAAAGACGAGGCCGGAGACCGGGAAGTTGCGGCGCGCGCGCTCGCTCTGCGCCCCCCAGTAGGCCTCGGCGGGGACCTCGATCTCCCCCAGGCTGTCGCGTTCGATGCGTGTGCCGCTCATGGCGCCTCCCTCCGGCCCGGCCCCGGGCCGTCCTTGCCGGCGATCATAGTCGCGGCCCCAGCCCGCTTCCTCTGGGCGCGATGTCACGCGGGTAGAATGCACCGGGTCGGCCATCCGCCGGCTCTCTCGAGAGGAGGCAGCATGTCGAAGGTCGCCAAGAAGGACCTCATCGCCGGGCTGAACGTCGACCTGGCCAACGAATACGCCGCCGTCATCACCTACCGCACCTACGCCAGCCAGGTCCAGGGGCCGTGGCGCCAGGAGCTGCGCAACTTCTTCGCCGCCGAGATCCCGGACGAGCTGCTGCACGCCCAGATGCTCTGCGACAAGATCGTCGCCCCCGGCGGCGACCCGACGGTGAAGGCCGCCGAGGTGAAGAAGGCGAAGGACGCCAAGGAGATGCTGGCCAACGCGCTGGCCGACGAGAAGGCGACGCTGAAGCGCTACGTCGAGCGCCGCAAGCAGGCCGAGTCGCTCGGCGAGTACGGGTTGGTGGTCGAGCTCGACAACCTGATCGCCGACGAGACCCGCCATCGCGACGAGCTGCAGCTGATGCTCGCGCGCTGGGAGTAGGCTTCCCTCAACGGCGGGGGCCGCCGGCCCCGGCCACGCTCCGCGCCGGAGGAGATCGATCCCGGGGGCGGCGGGTGCCGCCCCCATCCCTGGAGACAGCGTCCATGCCTTTCATCCCCGGCGCCCGTTCGCGGTGGCCCCGTCTCGCCGTGCCCGTCGCGCTCGCCCTGCTGCTCGCGGCGACACCGCTCGCCGCCATCCCCGCCCGGCTGCTCCTGCCCGACGGCCGCCCGGCGGCCGGGTTCGAGGTGGCGGTCGTGGGCCGCTCGGGCGCAGCGCGCACCGGCGCCGACGGTCGCTTCCGCCTCGAGCCCACGCCGCCGCTGCCGTTCACCCTCGTGGCCACGAGCCCCGAGGGGCAGCTCTTCCCGCCGGTGGAGGTCGCGGCTCTGCCGGCCTCCGAGCCGCTCGAGATCGCTCTCCTCGCGGTGAGCCGCGACTCGGTCACCGTGCTGGCCGGCGTCGCCCCCGGCCTCGACGCCTCGCCGGCGGCCGCCGCGGTGGTACTGGGGGTCGAGGAGCTCGAGCAGCGGCGGCCGCCGCGCCTGGTCGACGCGGTCGCCGGGCTGCCCGGCGTCGCCCAGCTCGGCGAGGGGGCCGACAGCGTCCCGGCGCTGCGCGGCCTCGCCCGCGGCCGCACCCTCCTGCTCGTCGACGGCGCCCGGGTCAGCGCCGAGCGGCGCGTCGGCCCCTCGGCGACCTTCCTCGACCCCGAGTCGCTCGCCTCGATCGAGGTGGCCCGGGGGCCCGGCTCGGTGGCCTACGGCTCCGACGCCTTCGGCGGCGTGATCCACGCCCGCACCCGCGATCCCGAGCCCGAAAGGACGAGGGGGCGCGCCGCTCTCTCGGCCAGCGCCGGGGGCCTTCCCGAGCGCGCCGCAGCGGCCGAGCTGACCCTCCCGGCCGGCGGCTGGGCCCTCCTCCTCGCCCTCCAGGGGCGGGACGCGGACGACGCCGAGGCGGGCGGCGGCGCGGCGATCCCGAATTCGTCGAGCTCCGGTCACGGCGGAGCGCTCCGGGCGGCGGGCCCGGCTGGGCCCGGCTGGGGGCGCGCCAGCCTCTCGCTCGACCGGGTGCGCGACCTCGGCAAGGCGGCCTCCGACGCCGACGTGGTGCGGTCGACCTATCCGCGCGAGGACGCCGACCGCCTCACCCTCGGCTGGAGCGCCGGCGAGCTCGGCGGCTGGGACTCGCTCGACCTCACGGCCTTCTACGGCCGCTACCGGGTCCTGCTCGACCGCGACCGGCTCCCCGCCCCGGGCAGCCCGCGCCGCATCGAAAGCTCGGACACCGACGCCCGCGACGCCGCGCTCCGCGCCACCGGCGGGCGGCCGCTCGCCGGCGGGCGGCTGCGCGGGGGGGTCGACCTGCACGGGCGGTTCGGTCTCGCGGCGCGCACCGGCCGCAGC
>JAHDVN010000085.1 GCA_023384635.1 Thermoanaerobaculia bacterium | reverse complement strand
GCCGACGAGGCGACCTTCCGCTGGCTCGCCGCCTGGCGGCCCGGCGGGGACGAGGGCCGCTGGCGCGCCCGCGCCGTGGCCCCGGACGAGGGCGCCGAGTACGCGGGCGGCGTGCACACCATCGACCTCGCGGCGATCGAGCCGATGGTGGCCCACCCCGGCGACCCCGACCGGGGGATCCCCTCCGACCCGACCAACGGCGCGCGGGTGCGCGAGATCGGCGAGGTGCGCATCGACATCGCCTACGCCGGCTCCTGCACCGCGGGCAAGATCGACGACATGCTCTTCTACCACCGGGTGGCGGCCGAGGCGGTGGCCGCCGGGCGGCGCGTGGCGCCGGGCGTCTCGTTCCTCATCCAGTGCGGCTCCGAGGCGGTGGCGCGGTACGTGCGCGAGCACGGCCTGGACCGCGTCTTCGCGGCGGCCGGCGCGCGCCTCATCCCGCCCGGTTGCGGCGCCTGCATCGGCTGCGGCCCCGGCGTCTCCGAGAGCGGCGAGCAGGTCACGGTCTCGGCGATCAACCGGAACTACAAGGGGCGCTCCGGGCCGGGCCGGCTCTGGCTCGCCTCGCCGCTCACCGTGGCGGCGTCGGCGTTCGCCGGGCGCATCGCCGCCTACGAGCCCGGGATGTTCGCGGGCGCCGCGAACGGGCCGCGGCCCGAGGTTTGACCCTCCCGGGGGGCGCTGCTACACTGCCCCGCGTTCCATGGATCCGCGGCCATGATCGTCGAGAAGCGGCGCATCGGGGAGTTCGTCCTCCTCTCCGTGGAGGGCGTCATCAAGCTCGGCGAGAGCGCCCAGTTCCTCGCCCAGACGCTCGAGCGCGTGCTCGCCGAGGGCGGCGGCCACGTCCTCGTCGACCTCGCGAAGATCAACTACATCGACTCGACCGGGATCGGCGAGCTCGTGGGCTACCTCGGCCGCTTCCGCGACCTCGACCGCAAGCTGATCCTCGTGAACCCCTCCGAGCGGATCCGGCGGCTCCTGCACGTCGCCCAGCTCGACACTCTCTTCCCGACCTTCGAGAGCCTCGAGGCGGCTCTCGCCGCCGAGTCCTGAGCCGGTGTTCGCCCCGCTCGCGCGCCTGACCCGCGGAGGTCTCGCGGAGTGCTGGCACCTGGGCGCGGTCGCGGTGGCGACGCCCGGCGGGCGGCCGCTCGCCGCGCTCGGAGAGCCCGCCCTGGAGGTGGTCCTGCGCTCGGCGGCGAAGCCGTTCCAGGCGCTGCCGCTGCTGCTCGCCGGAGGAGAGGCCCGGTTCGCGCTCGACGACGCCGATCTCGCCCTGGTCTGCGCGTCGCACAGCGGAGGAGAGGAGCACGTGGCGCGGGCGAGGTCGCTCCTCGGGCGCGGCGGCTTCGGCGAGGAGGCGCTCCAGTGCGGGGCGCACCCGCCGCTCGGCGTACCCGAGGCGGCGCGGCTCGCGGCCCGGGGAGAGGCGCCGACGCCGCTCCACAACAACTGCTCGGGCAAGCACGCCGGCATGCTCCTCGCCTGCCGTCTGCTCGATCTTCCGGCGGAGAGCTACCTCGCGCCGGAACACCCGCTCCAGGTGCGGATCGGCGAGCTGCTCGCCCGCGTGGCCGGAGTCGCCGGACCGCTCGCGCACGCGGTGGACGGCTGCAGCGCCCCGACCTGGCAGCTGCCGCTCGCCGCGGGGGCGCGCGCCTACGCCGCCCTCGCCGACCCGGCCGCCGCCGAGCTGCCGGAGGAGATCCGGGGCGCCCTCGCGCGCGTGGCGCGCGCGATGGGCTCGGCCCCCCGGATGGTGGCGGGGGAGGGGCGATTCACCAGTGCCCTGATCGCGGCCACCGGCGGGCGCGCAGTGGGCAAGGAGGGAGCCGAGGGGGTCTACGGCGTCGCCGTGCGGGGGCCGGTCGCCTGCGGGGTGCTGCTCAAGATCGCCGACGGCGGCGAGCGGGCGGGCGACACCGTGGTGCTCGAGCTGCTGCGGCAGCTCGGAGCGCTCTCCGCCGCGGAGATGGAGGCGCTCGCCGCCTTCTACCGCCCGCCGCAGCGCAATCACCGGGGGCTCGTGGTCGGCGAGATCGAGCCCGATTTCGAGCGCCTCTCCCGTTGAGCGGGCGCGTGGCGCCGCGCGGGGCCGGGGCCAGAATCGGCAGCCTGCACCCGGTGCCGGGACGGCCGTCCGAACAGCCTGGAGGAAGCCGCAGAGCATGCCCCTGAACGAGCCAGCCGCCATCGCCGCCGCCGCCCGCGAGCTCGCGGGCCGCTTCCCCGGGACCGTCTCGCTCGCCGAGGAGCGGCGCCGCGAGTTCGAGACCGACTTCGGCCGCTGGCGCTTCCGGCTGCCGGCGGCGGTCGCCCGCTGCCGCTCGGCCGCCGAGGTGGCGGCGGTGATCCGCGCCTGCCGCGAGCTCGGGCTGCCCGTCGTCTCCCGCAGCCAGGGGCACACCCAGAGCGGCCAGTCGCTGACCTCGGGCGTGCTGCTCGACACCTCGCGGATGAACCGGATCCTCGCCGTCGACGAGGGGCGAGGCTTCGCCGATTGCGAAGCCGGCGTCGTCTGGCGCGATCTCGTCGAGGCCACGACGGCGCGCGGGCTGGTGCCGCCGGTGCTCACCAACAACCTCGCGGTCACCGTCTCGGGCACCACCTCGGTGGCCGGGCTGGGCGTCGCCTCCTTCCGCCACGGCACCCAGGCGGACCAGGCGCTCGAGATCGAATGCGTGACGGGAGAGGGAGAGGTCGTCGTCTGCTCGCGCGAGCGGGAGCGCGAGCTCTTCGACATGGTCCGCTGCAGCCTCGGCCAGATCGCCGCGATCACGCGGGTGCGCACCCGGCTGCGGGAGACCGCGCCGCGGGTGCGGCAGTACACGCTGGTCTACGACGACCTCGGGCGCTTCATGGCCGACGCGGCCCAGGTCATGGACCCCGCCAACCCCGCCTTCTCGACCCTGGGCGGCCTCTGCTCGCCGGCGCCGATGGGCTTCCGCCGGATCGGCGAGGGGCTCGAGCTCGGGCGCGGCATGATCGGCTACGGGGTCTGGCTCTTCCCGATGTACCTCACGGTCGAGTACCGGCCGGGGGAGGAGCCGGACGACGCGGCCCTGCTCGCCCCGCTCTCCCCCTGGCGGCACGTGCAGACCCAGGACCTCACGGTCTTCGAGTTCGCGCGGCGGATGGAGCCGATGTTCGAGGCCTGGCGGCTCTCCGGCTACTGGGAGCAGCCGCACCCGTGGATGGAAGTCGTGCTCCCCTGGGCGGCGGCCCGCGAGTACGTGGAGTCGGTGCTCGCCAACCTGCCGCCGGGGGCGCTGGGCCCCGGCGGGCACGTGCTCCTCTGGCCGGCCCGCACCGACACCTCGGCTGCCCCGCTCTTCGTCCATCCCGGCGGCGACATAGTGCTGGGCTGGGGCGTTCTCGGCTCGGTGCCGCCGGCCCGGCACGCGGAGATGCTCGCCCAGCTCGACCTCGCCTCGGAGCTCGCCATCGCCTACGGGGGCAAGCGCTACCTCTCCGGCTACGTGACCTTCGACAGCCCGGAGCGCTGGGCCGCCCATTTCGGGCCGGCATGGCCCCGGCTCTGCGCCGCCAAGAGGCGCTACGATCCCGACGGCCTGCTCGGAGCGGAGTTCATCCGGTTCCCATGATGCGCATCGTCCTGCTCACCGGCGGCTCCACCCCGGAGCGCGACGTGGCGCTGGCGGGGGCGCGGGAGGTGGTGCGGGCGCTGCGCGGGCGGGGGCACGACGTGGCGGTGGCGGACACCGTGCGCGGCGTGCTCGACGCCGCGGACGAGGCCGGGCTGCTCGCCGACGCGATCGGCACCGAGCCGCCGTCGCTCGCGGCGCTCGCCGCGCTCGCCGCGCGCGAGGACCTCCCGTCGCTCCTGCGCGAGCCCGTCTTCCGCCGCGCCGACCTCGTCTTCCTCGTGCTCCACGGGCGACAGGGGGAAGGGGGCGAGGTGCAGACGCTGCTCGACCTCGCCGGCCTGCGATACACCGGCTCCGGAGCCCTCGGGAGCGGGCTCGCGATGGACAAGGAGGTCGCCAAGCGGCTGCTCCGCCAGGCCGGCATCCCCACCCCCGACTGGGAGCTCTGGCCGGCCGGAGCGGCCGCGATCGCACGGCTCGGCCTGCCGCTGATCGTCAAGCCGCTCGCCGCCGGCTCGACGGTCGGCCTCTCCGTGGTGCGCGATCCCGGCGAGCTGCCGCATGCCGTCGCCGTCGCCGAGGAGGTGGACCGGGAGGTGATGCTGGAGCGGTTCCTGCCCGGGCGGGAGTTCTCGGTGGGTGTCCTCGGCGACCGCGCCCTCGGGGTGGGGGAGATCGTGCCCGAGCACGAGATCTTCGACTACGAGTGCAAGTACACGGCCGGGATGTCGCAGGAGATCTTCCCGGCGCCGATCGACGAGGCGCTCGCCCGCCAGATGCAGGAGCTGTCGCTGGCCACCCACCGCGTCCTCAAGCTGCGCGACTTCTCCCGCGTCGACTTCCGGCTCGACGAGGCGGGGGCGCCCTCGGTGCTGGAGGCGAACACCCTGCCCGGGATGACCCGCATGAGCCTGCTGCCGCAGTCGGCCGCGGTCGCGGGGCTCGACTTCGGGGCGCTCTGTGAGACGATCTGCCAGCTCGCCCTCTCCCGGCCCCGGCGCTGAACGGGGCCGGGGCGCTGCGCACGTTGACCCCGGGTTCCCCTGGGAACCCCCGATCTGGAGAACGCGCATGACGACGCTCTCACGCCTCGCCGCCCTCGCCCTGCTCCTCGCGGCCCCGCTCGCCGCGGAGCCCGCCTCCACCCCGCTGCGAGTCATCGACGGCGCGCGGCCGCCCGCCGACAAGATCGTCAACGGCGTGCTCGAGTACGCGCAGCCCTCCGTGGCCCTCATCCGGGACGAGGTGGGCGCACTCTGCAGCGGCACTCTGATCGGGTGCAGCCACCTGCTCACCGCCGCGAGCTGCTTCTGCACCGACCCGGATTCCGGGCTGGTGCTCAACGGGCAGGAGTGCGGGCAGCGCTCCGATCTCCTCGACCCGTCGCGCTACGAGGTCTTCTTCCAGCACGGCGGCACGGTGGGCGCCTCGGCGGTGGTGGTCCACCCGGATTTCCTCTTCGTGGAGGGTGAGGAGCGCAACGACGTGGCGATCGTCCGCCTCGCGCGGCCGGTGGACGGCATCGCGCCGACCCCGATCAACCGGGCGCAGCGCGTGCCCGTGGGCTCCCCGGGCACGATCGTCGGCTTCGGCCGCTCGGCCGGCGCCGAGGACCTCGGCCTGAAGCGCTCCGGCCAGGTCCAGACGGTCGCTTGCGGCGCGGTGCCGGCCGAGCAGAACGTCTGCTGGCTCTTCGCCGAGCCGGTGGGAGCCCCGGGGGTGGACAGCAACAGCTGCGACGGCGACGCCGGCGGGCCGCTGCTCGTCAACCTCGGCTCGGGTCCGACCGTAGCCGGCATCATCTCCTCCGGCACCAACGCCGACTGCTCGCCCGAGGACGAGGCCTGGAACACCGAGGTCTTCGTGCAGCAGAACGGGATCGACGCGGTGGGCGGCGCGGACCTGCTGCGCACCAGCTGTGGCTCGCTGCCGCAGGCCGGCCGCACGGGAACGGTGGTGGCCGGCTCCTCGGCGGAGCTCGGGGCCGCCGTGACCGAGCAGCGCTACACCTTCGAGGTCCCGCAGGGGACGGCGCTGCTGCGCTTGGCCCTCCACGGCACGGAGTTCCAGGGCTCGCCGGACCCCGATTTCGACCTCTACCTGCGGGCCGGCGCGCCGGCCGAGCCGAACGCCGCCGACTGCGCGAGCGCGGGCGGCGGGCTGATCGAGTTCTGCGAGGTGCAGGTGCCGCAGCCCGGCACCTGGCACGTGCTGGTGCGGCGGGTCCTCGGCGCCGGCCGCTTCCAGGTCGCGGCGACGATGTTCAACGCCACGCCGTCCGTCTGCACCCCGGGACCGACGACGCTCTGCGTCGACAACCAGCCCGGCGACAACCGCTTCCAGGTCACCGTGGACTTCCAGACGGCGGCTGCCGGCGCCCCGGCGAGCGCGCAGGCGGTCGACCTCGCCCAGCTCGGCGTCGCCCGCGGCGGGCTCTTCTGGTTCTTCACCCCGGACAACCCGGAGCTCCTGGTCAAGGTGCTCAACGCCTGCACGCCGGCGCTCGGCAACCGGTTCTGGGTCTTCCTCACCGCGGGCACCGACGTGGGCTACGAGGTGACGGTGACCGACACGACCACGGGCCTGTCGCGGGGCTACTCGAACGCCGCGGGGACCCCCGCGCAGCCGGTACAGGACGTCAACGCCTTCGTCTGCCCCTGAGTCCCGCGCGGCCGGTCCGCCGGCGCGAGGCGGGTGAGGACGAAAGAGGCCGCCCCGATCTCCCGGGGCGGCCTCTTCTCGTGTCCGCTTCGATGCGGCCGGGCTCAGCGCCGCCGGGGGCGCCGGCCGACCGGCTGGTCGCCGAGGAACTGCGCCTTGAAGTTCGAGAAGCGCCAGCCGATCGTCGCCCCCTCGGGGCCGACCGGAGAGTACTGCGAGCCGAACTGGATCGGTGCGTAGCTCGTCACGACGGTCGGGAAGTTGCCGCCGCCCGCCGTCTCGCAGATCGTCTGGCCGCCGCTCGTCATCTTGAAGTACTGGTAGTCGTTCTCGGCGTCCAGGACCCATTGGATGTGGTACTGCTGGCCCTCGTTGGTCGGGCAGGAGGTGACGAGCTTGAGGCCGTACCGCGGGGGAGACCAGTAGCCACCCCAGTTCACCTGGCTCTCGAGCTGGGTGCCGGGGTAGAGGAAGTTCAGGTAGCCGAGCATGTTGTCCCACGAGCGTCCGTTGTTGAGCCAGAAGACGCAGTAGTAGTCCCGGCCGTAGTTCGTCGGATCGTCGTTGACGCGCCCCGCCCAACGCCCGCGCACGACGTCGAGGTCGATCACGATCTTCTTGAACGAATGCTGGCCGCCGAAGTACATGTCGTACTGCCAGTTCATGTTGCTCCAGCTGCCGACGAGGAACTCGCCGGGCAGCTGGAACACGAACGAGGGGCTGCCGGCCTTGTCGTCGATCTCGTCGGGGAAGAGGATGATCCGCTTCTCCCAGTCGCCCGCGGAGTGGTCCGGCTGGCTGCCGGCGACGACCCCGGCGGGTTCGCTCACGAGGTCCCCCTCGACGGCGGCGTACTGCGCGTGGACGGGCACCGCGATCGAAGCGGAGAGCAAGAGCGCGATAGGGAGCTTGGACATGGTGGAGATCCTCCTGTCGGCACCCGGGGGGCCGATGCCCGCCGGTTTCGCGAAGCGTAGAGAAAACGGCCCCGGGCCGCAAGTTGGGAGGTCACAGCGGAGGCCCTCTGATAGCCTCCCGGGGCCATGAGCCACCTCGTCCGCATCGCCCACAGCCCCGACTCCGACGACGCCTTCATGTTCTACGCCCTCACCCAGGGGCGCCTCGACACCTCGGGGCTCGAGATCGAGCACCGCCTCACCGACATCGAGACGCTGAACCAGGCGGCGTTCGCCGGCACCTACGAGGTGACCGCGCTCTCCTTCCACGCCTACGCGCACCTCGCCGACCGCTATCAGCTGATGCCCTCGGGTGCGAGCTTCGGAGACGGCTACGGACCGGTGGTGGTGGCGCGCACGCCGCCGGAGCGGGAGGGGCTGGCGGGCGTCCGCGTGGCGATCCCGGGCGCGCTCACCACCGCGGCGCTCGCCCTGCGGCTCTGGCAGCCCGGCGTGGAGACGGTCGTGCGGCCGTTCGACGCCATCCTCGACGCGGTCGCTTCCGGCGAGCTCGCGGCCGGGGTGGTGATCCACGAGGGGCAGCTCACCTTCGGCGACCTCGGCCTCCACGGCTTCGACCTCGGCGCCTGGTGGCGGCGGGAGACCGGGGGGCCGCTGCCGCTCGGCGGCAACGGGATCCGCCGTGACCTCGACGAGGCGCTGAAGCTCCGGCTCTGCCGGCTGCTGTCCGCGAGCATCGAGTACGCGCTCGCCCACCGCGAGGAGGCGCTCGCCTACGCGGTGCGCTTCGCGCGCGAGATCGCGGCCGACCCCGAGCGCTCCGACCGCTTCGTGGGCATGTACGTCAACGACTGGACCCGGAGCTACGGCGACGCCGGACGGCGCGCCGTGCAGGAGCTCCTCGACCGGGGTCACGCGGCGGGGATCATCCCGCGTGCGGTCGCGGCGGAGTTCGTGGACCAGCGGTGAGGCGGACCGTGGCGGTGCCCGCGGTCGCGGCGGGACGGTGATGCGCCCCCTCGCGCCGTTCGCCGCCCTCGCCTTCGACCTCGACGGCACGCTGGTCGACTCGCGGCGCGACCTCGCCCGCGCGATCAACGAAGTGCGCACCGGGCGGGGGCTCGCGCCGCACGATTTGGAGGCGGTGGAGGGGATGGTGGGCGACGGGGTCGCGGCGCTGGTGCAGCGCGCCTTCCCGGAGCTCGGCGAGCGAGAGACCGCCGAGGCGCTCGCCGCCTTCCTCGTCGAGTACGACCGCCGCTGCCTCGAGACGACCCGACCCTACCCGGGCGTCGAGGATCTCCTGGCGGCGGCCGCCGGTCGCTGGCCGCTCGCGGTCCTCACGAACAAGCCCGAGCGCCTGGCCGCCAAGGTGCTGGCGGGCCTCGGCCTCGCCGGCCGTTTCCGCGCCCTCGTCGGCGGCGACAGCCTGCCGGTCCGCAAGCCCGATCCGGCGGCGCTGCTGCTCCTTGCCGGCCGGCTGCGCGTGCCGGCGGCCGCGCTCCCCCTGGTCGGCGACAGCCGGGTCGACCTCGCCACGGCCCGGGGCGCCGGGGCCCCGGCGGTGGCCGTGACCTGGGGCTACGGGCGGCTCACGGAGGAGGAGCTGGCCTCGGCCGACGCGGTGGCGGGGTCGGTCGGCGAGTTGGCCGCTCTCCTCGCCCTGCCTGCCTCCCCGGGTGGCGGGCGGATCCCGCGCGGCTGGTAGCATCCGCCGCGATGCCGATGCCTCTCCCCTCGACCCTGGAGCAGATCATGCCGACGACCTGGACCCGAACCGCCCTCGCCGCCGCTCTCCTCGCCGCCCTCCTCCTGCCGGCCGCGCCCGCCGACGCCTGCACCAGCATCCTGGTGGCCAAGGGGGCGAGCGCCGACGGCTCGACGATGATCACCTACGCCGCCGACTCGCACGACCTCTACGGCGAGCTCTACTTCCTCTCCGGAAAGCGATTCGGACCCGGCGCGATGCGCGAGATCGTCGAGTGGGACACCGGCAAGCACCTGGGCCGCATTCCGCAGCCGGCCGTGACCTACACCCGGATCGGCAACATGAACGAGCACCAGGTGGCGATCTCCGAGACCACCTTCGGCGGCCGCGAGGAGCTCGAGGGGCCGGCCGGGATCCTCGACTACGGCTCGCTCATCTACATCGCGCTGGAGCGCGCGAAGACCGCGCGCGAGGCGATCCAGGTCATGACGGGCCTGGTGGAGGAGTTCGGCTACGCCTCCAGCGGCGAGAGCTTCTCGATCGCCGACGCGAAGGAGGCGTGGATCCTCGAGATGATCGGCAAGGGCAAGGAGCGCAAGGGGGCGGTCTGGGTGGCGCGGCGCCTGCCCGACGGCACGATCTCCGCGCACGCCAACCATCCGCGGATCCGCACCTTCCCGCTGAAGGACCCGGACACTCTCTACTCGCCCGACGTCGTCTCCTTCGCCCGCGAGATGGGCTGGTTCGACGGACCCGACGCGGAGTTCTCCTTCGCCGACGTCTACGCGCCGCTCGACTTCGGCGGCGTCCGCTTCTGCGAGGCGCGCGTCTGGAGCGTCTTCCGCCGCGCCGCGCCGTCGCTCGACCTGCCGCTCGAGATGGCCGACGGCCGCCATCCGGAGGCGCGCCTGCCGCTCTGGGTGAAGCCCGACCGGAAGCTCGCGGTGGCCGACGTCATGGAGCTGATGCGCGACCACTACGAGGGGACGCCGCTCGACATGACGCAGGACGTCGGCGCCGGCCCGTACGCCTGCCCCTACCGCTGGCGGCCGATGACCTGGGAGGTGGACGGCGAGACCTACCTCCACGAGCGGGCGATCTCGACCCAGCAGACCGGCTTCTCGCTCGTCTCGCAGTCGCGCGACTGGCTCCCCGATCCGATCGGCGGCATCCTCTGGTTCGGCCTCGACGACACCTACTCGACGGTCTACGTGCCGATGTACGCCGGCATCCGCTCGGTGCCGAAGACCTTCGCCGAGGGCGTGGCGTCGATGAGCGAGTTCTCCTGGGATTCCGCGTTCTGGGTCTTCAACTGGGTCGCCAACTACGCCTACTCGCGCTACTCGGACATGATCGTCGAGATCCGCTCTCTGCAGCGGGAGCTCGAGGGGCAGTTCTTCGCCGACCAGCCCGCCGTGGAGGAGAAGGCGATGGCGCTCCACCGCCAGGCCCCGGAGCTGGCGCGTGACTACCTCACTTCGTACTCGGTGGAGGCGGGCGACCGGGTCACCGCCCGCTGGCGGCGGCTCGGCGAGCAGCTCCTCGTCAAGTACATGGACGGCAACGTGAAGGACGAGTACGGCCGGCCGAAGCACCCGCGGTATCCGGACGAGTGGTACCGCCGCATCGCGCGCGAGCGGGGCGAACAGCTGCGCGTCGTGCCGATGCCGGGCGAAGGGCAGCCTTGACCGGTGGAGGACCGGCGACAGCGGGCCCGGAGGAGCGGCCCGATGCCGCCGGTCCCTTCCCGGCGGTCGGCGCGCGCCGGGCCCTCCTCGGCGCGGCCGCCGCGTTCGCGCTCGCGCTGCTGCTCGGCTGGCTCTTCGCGCGCGCGGTGCCGGTGCTGGTCGACACCGACTCCTACTACCACCTGGCGGTGGCGCGGCTGGTGGCGGACGAGGGCTTCCCCGGGGAGCTCGCCGCGGCGCGCTTCAGCCTGCTCCGCGACGGCTTCCCGGACAAGGAGCCGCTCTTCCACCTGCTGCTCGCCCCGTTCGCGGGGGAGGACCGCTCGACCGCGGGGGGGCGCCTGGCGCTGGCGCTCCTGGTCGCGGCCCTCGCCGGCGTGACCGCCCTCTCGGCCGCCGAGCTGGCGGGCCCCTGGGCCCTGCTCTTCCCGGCCTTCCTGGCGGTCGCGGCCCTCGACCTCTCCGACCGGCTCCTCCGCCTGCGGCCGGAGCTGCTCGCCCTGCTCTGGATCCTCCTCGCGGCGCGCTCGGTCTGGCGCGGCGAGGACCGTCGGGTCGGCCTCTGGGCGGCGCTCTTCGCCGCGAGCTACACCGCCTTCCAGGCGTTCCTGGGGCTCGCCTGCGCCTGGTGCGCGGTGCGCTGGCTCCACCGGCGGCGCTTCCCGTGGGCGCTCGGCCTCTACGCCGTGCTCGGGACGGCAGTGGGCCTGCTGGTGCACCCGGCGTTCCCGCGAAATCTCGAAGTCTGGGCGGTCCAGAACGTCTACCTGTTCGACTTCGTGGAGTCCATCGGGGCCGGCGGCGCGGAGCTGCGCCCCGCCACGCTGGCGGCGGTCGCCGAGCGGAACCTCGGCTTCTGGCTGGCGCTGGCGGTCGCGCTCCTCGCTCTCCTCGCGCGCCGCGGCGGCGGTCCGGCCGCGCCCGACCGGGCCCTGGCGCGCGACACGCTCCTCGTGGGAGCCATCGCCTTCGGCGCGCTCTACGTCGAGATGTGGCGCTTC
>JAHDVN010000084.1 GCA_023384635.1 Thermoanaerobaculia bacterium | reverse complement strand
CGTCGATCAGCTGCAAGAGGCGACCCGCGCCTGGCTCGCGGCGGCGAATCCTGACGGCTTCTCCGGCGACGCGTGCCATCGCGGCGGCTGCTCGCGGGCGATGCGGCACAATGGCTGCGGTGGAATGGACGAAAGCCAGGTGCTCTAGCGAGCTCTGTTCCGACGCGCGGGCCTTACTCGAGCTGCCGGACCGTCCCGGTCGGGACCGTGGACTCAGCTGAGTCCGGCACCGGCTGGCAGCGGTCCGCCTCAGCTCAGCGGCTTGGCGACTGCTCGGACGGCCTTGAGTCCTGAGCCGAAGCGGGCGATGGCTTCGCGGTGCTGGCGAAGTGCGCTGTACGGCAGATAGGAGAGCGCCAGGTCGCGAACGCGGCTGAAAGCGGGACGAGCCAGCTGGGCTCGGACCTCGTCCTCCCGATCGTCGGGGGCGACGAGGAAGTAGGCGCCCGCAGCGTGATTGCCCGAATCGAAACCGAGAGCCAGGTCGAGCATCCGCACGATCCCGGAGTAGATGCTCGTCGTGTGCTCGACCTCGAACGCCGCCTCGGCTCGGCCGCTCGCGCGGTCGAGCCACAAGACATCGATCAATCGAACGGTGTCCGCGGCCGGGGAGGCAGCGAACTGGGCGGGTAGCTCGGTGCGACAGCCGTCCGCCAGCGTTCCGGCTTCGTAGGCCCGGCCGCGATCGTTGGCAGCTACCCACACCTCGAAGCCGAGGGCCGATCCCAGGTCCCGGAGCCAGCCCTGGACCTCCGTGTGAGTGGTATCGCCTTCGCGCGCCTTCTGGAGCGCCTTGGCCTGCGCCACGCTCTCCTCGCGAACGCGGGCGAGGTCGGTCTCCCACCGAGCCAGCGAGGCGTCGTCGCCATCACGCGGCGGCGCCACGTAGCGGCCCGCGCCGATGTCGAAGAGGAAGCCGCCAATCGCTCCGAGGTCGTTCGAGAGCAGGTCTCGATAGCGCGCGTTCAGCGTCAGGATGCCCTCGCGCATGGCGAGAAAGTCGATCCAGCGCCCGAGCTTGACCTTCGAGCCGGTCACCGAGTTGTAACCGTTGACGATGGCCGTGTTGAAAGGCGGCACCAGGACCGGGTGAAGAAAGTAGAGGAGGTTCGCCGCCGCCGGCCCGAGCCCCTTGATTCGCTGGGCGTCGAGCTGCCGAATCGCCGCGACCACCTGCTGCTCGCCGTCGCAGCACGCGCACGTTTGCAGGAAGTGGCCGAAGGCACGTTGGTTCTCGGTGCTCTCGTAGATGTCCGGAATGCGCAGCTTGGGCTTCCACAGGAAGGCGTGGTCGGCACCCTTGAAGATCTGCCGCTGCTCGGCGATCGAGCCGACGACGGTCTCGAGCGAGGAGCCCTTGTAGACATTGCCGAATCGGCCGGAGTCGATCTCGGCGACGACGACCTGGAGGCCGCGCCGGATGGAGCGGAAGTTCTTGAGGCGCTCCTCCCAGAGGAACCAGCTCTGGAACGTCCCGCGAGGATCCTGCCGCCAGCGCGTGATCAGCGCCCGCAGAGGGTCCTGGCTCGCCTGCGCGTCGTTCAAGATCCGCCTCCTTGGAGCCGGTGCATCGTCGTGGGCCTGCGGCGAAAGCGAGCCTATATCCGGCTGCTCTCGGCCCACCCCCTCTGGACGCGACGGAGAGTCTCTTCGGCATCGAGCTCGCGGGTCGCATTGCCGGTCCGGACCAGAAGGTGCGAGCCGTGGCCGTCGCGCAGGAAGATCGGACCCGGCGCGGGCTCTACCGTCACCCGGCACACGTCGTGGTCGCCGACTCGTTGGAAGAGCACGTGGACGAAGGAGCACGACGCGGCGCCGAGCTTCTGCGCGACGAGATCGAGGATCAGCCGCTCGAAGGCGTCGCGACTCCGGCCGCGCAGGCTGGCGAGGTCGGGCGCGATCCCCAGGATCTCGCCCGAGTCGGACACGCCGATCAGGAGGGTGCCGCCGCCACTGTTCAGGAAGCCGGCGATCGAGCGGACGATGGGTAGCTCCAGCTCTCGGCTGACACAAGCCTTCTGGTAGTCCCATCGAATCGAAGCCTTGAGCTCGAGGCTCTGGCTCTCCCCCTGAGCGATCAGCGTCGCGAGATCGCGATCGAGCAGCCGCGCCAGGCGAGTCACCTGCCTCTCGTGGCGGCGCGCCGCGACGGCGTAGAAACCCGAGAAGAATCCGAGGGCGGCGCCGAAGGCCGCGAAACGGCCGGTCATCGCGAGCATGCCCGGGTCGAAGGCCGCGAGCAGACTGTCGAGCGCGAACCGCCAGGCCGGAGCGAGCCCGGCGGCTCCCGGGGAGTGCTCGAGCCAGTAGATGACCATGGTGACCGGATGCAGCAGGAGCACTCCGAGCAGGGCGCCGACCGCGACGTGCATCCCGAGGATCGGCCAGGTTGTTCCCCGCTCGATTCGTCGCACGGCCGACTCCGCTCCTGCGCCCCCGATGCTCACTCGAAAGTGCCGGAAGGTGGAATCTCCTGCGGAATCGGAGGAGTCGTCGCTGGGCGGACGCTGGGCGGAGCCAGGACCAGCGAAAGAGTGCGGCGCTCTCCCCCGCGATAGAGCTCCACGATCACGGTCTCTCCAGCCACGCGGCCAGTGAGCCAGTCCAGGAGATCACCTGACGAGCGGATGGAGCGGCCGTCGACGACGTCGATCAGGTCGCCGGCGCTCCATCGCCCCATCGCGTCCCGCATCGATCCGGCTACTCCGAACCGTGCGGCCTCGCTGCCTTCCTCCACCGAGAGCACCAGCGCGCCCTTCAGGCCGAGCGCCTCGGTCAGGGCGTCCGGCGCCAACTCCAGGCCGAGAGTCGGCCGGACGATCCTGCCATGCCGAATGAGCTGGGGTACCGTTCGCGACACCGCCGCCGCCGGAATCGCGAAGCCCAAGCCGGCGGAGGAGCCGGAGGTGGCGTAGATCGCGGTGTTGACGCCCACCAGCCGGCCACGGCTGTCGATCAGCGGGCCGCCCGAGTTCCCCGGGTTGATCGCCGCGTCGGTCTGGATCACGTCGTGGATGCGGACGCCCGAAGGGGAGTCGACGGTGCGGCCGAGCGCGCTGACGATGCCGGTGGTCAGCGTGTGATCGAAGCCGAAGGGGTTGCCGACGGCGAGCACCGCCTGGCCGACCCGAATGCTGGTCGAGTCGGCGATTGCCAGCGGCTCCAGACTCTCCGCCGGAGCGTCGATCCGCAGCACCGCAAGGTCCTTCTCAGGCGCGATGCCGACGAGGCGCGCACGCCAGTGCGTGTGGTCGGCGAGGGCGACCTCGACGGCTTCCGCTCCGTCCACGACATGGAAGTTGGTGACGACGTGGCCCTGGCGGTCCCAGACGAAGCCGGAACCTGCGCCGAGGGGCAGCTCGTGCACGGCGCCGGCCGATTGCTCGACATGTCGCGAGAAGGTACGGATGCACACCACCGAGCGGGACGCCGCGTCGAAGAGGTCGATGGTCGCAGTCTCGGCGGCGAGCAAGGCGTTGGCCTGCTCACCTTCGGGCGGCGCAGCGGGGAGTGCTACTGGCCCAAGCTCTGCTGTTGCGGCGGTGCCGGAAAGAAGGCCCCAGGCGGCGGCGATCGGGATCAGCCACGCCAGGCCGCGGCGGCGACCCCGCTCGAAGCCGGAATGCGATCTCTCATTGTGCTTCATGGCATCCTCCCTTCGCTGCGACGATCTCGAGCCCGCACGTGGCGGCGGCGAGCTCGACGTGCCTTCCGAGGTGCCCCGGGGCCCACCACCCCTTTGCGATGACGCTCTCGAGAGCCGCGAGCGCCGCAACGTCGACCCGAGCCGGCGCCATGGCGCGCAGCTCTTCGAGCGCGCTGTCCGGAGGCGCGGCGGGACGGTAATGCCGGGCTTCGGTAATCGCGACGAAGATGTCCGCGACCCTCAGGACCCGGGCGAGGGGCGGGATCTCCGCGTCGCGCAGGCCCCGGGGATAACCGCTGCCGTCCGGACACTCGTGGTGGGCGAGCACGGCCTCGGCTAGGTCGTCGTCGCCGCCCACGGAGCGCACGAGGTCTGCCGCGATGCGAGGATGGTCATGGATCTTCGCCCACTGCTCGGGCGACAGCTGCTGATCCGAGTGGAGGACGTCGTCGCCCAGGCCGATCTTGCCGACGTCGTGGAGCAGGCCCGCGAGGTGCGCCGCGGCCCTCTGGGAGCGATCGAGGCCGAGCTCGTGAGCTACGAGCTCCGCGAGGTCCGCCACGCGGCGAGAGTGCTCGGCGAGCGCGGGGTCGCGCGCGCCCAGAGCGATCACCAGCCCGTCGAGGGCACTGCGCACTTCGCTCCGGTTCGCGGCGAGGAGCACGCGGTCGCGCTCGTCGCGCCGACGCTCCGCATCCGTCGTGAGCGACCCGACGAGCAGGCCGACGGTGACGAAGCCGGCCACGACGGCGAGCTCGTCGAGCAGTGAAGGCCACGGCGCCGGATCGCGGAGCGCGACGTGCGCGAGGTAGAGCAGGCTCGCCGCGCCGGCGAACACGGCGCCAGTGCGTGCACCGCGCGCCTTCGCCGCCATCACGATCGGCGCCAGGTAGAAAGCTGCCAGGCCCACGTGGACCGTATGCCGAAGGCCCGTTCCCCGCGCTCCCAAGAGGACGTGGACTACGGTGATCGCGCCGAGGAGCACCCACGCCCAGCGGAGCGTGAGCTCCCTCGGCGCCGCGGTCTCGGGCCTCGGCGGTTCCGCGGCTTCGGTGAGCTTCGTCGGATGCGGATTCATGGTCGCCTCCTCGACTCTCCGCGGAGCTGCGCGATCGGGCCAGCCGCGGAGGGCCGACCCGATCCAGGGTCGCGTCAGTCGATCCCGTCGGCGCGCGTGCCGCACTTCGACATCGCCGTGCCGTAGTAGGGATTCGCAGCGGCCGCATCGGTTTTCGGTTGCAGCCAGTACGCCCCGACCATCGGGCAGTGATACAGCTGGGCGCCCTCGTAGCCGGCGGCGGTGGCGAGCCGCGCCATCGCGCGCGACAGCTCGGCGAACGACTTCCTCAGCGGCTCGAGCTCGCTTCCCGTTAGTTTCTTTGCTGCCCGGGCGACTTCGGCGGCCGCGCCATCCCTGGCGCCGGCCGCCGCTTCCGCGAGGGTGACGAGCCGAGAGCCCGCTTCGCCCACTCCCGCCACCCGGTCGGTGGCGAGCGCATCGTGGATCTCATCGTAGACGGCGAAGAGCGCGTCGGGCCGCGGCGCCGCATCCTCGGCGTAGATGGCGGATCCCGCGAGGAACAGGAGCGCCGGAATCAGGGTCTTGAGGATCGACATAAACAGTCTCCTTCCTAGTTTCTGATTTCGCCGCACGTCCGCATCGCCTCGTCCACGTACGGGTTGGCGATCGGACCGTCCGGCTGCAGCCAGGACTTCTTCTCCATCGAGCAGTAGACGACGACCGGCTTCGGCTGCTCCGCCGCCGTCTCGCGGTACTCGATCAGCGCTTCCGAAACCGTCGCGAATGCGCCCCGCGCCTGCGCGATGTCGGTCGCGCTGGCGAGGACCTCGGCCGCCTCCGCGATTCCCCCCTGCTCGGACTCTCGGGCGACCTCGGCAAGCGCGGCGGCACGCTCCTTCGCGCCGGAGAGGGAACCCGCGAGCAGTGCCGTCCTAATCCCTTCGTATCGTGGATACAGAGGCTGCGCCTCTGGACCCCGACCCAGGAAGGACACCGCGGCGATCGTCAGTGCGACGACCACCCCCGATCCGAGGCTCACCCAATGCCAGCGCAGCAGCACCGGCGCAGGCTCGCTTGCGCCCTCGGCGACCGGCAGCTGGCGGCGGCGCCACAGCAGGTAGATCGCCGGGTAGACCAGCAGCTCCATCAGGAAGGAGGTGAAGAGGCCGCCGATCATCGGCGCGGCGATGCGCTGCATGACGTCCGCACCCGTACCGGTCGCCCAGAGGATGGGGACGAGGGCGAGGAACGTCGTCGCGACCGTCATCACCTTCGGGCGCACCCGCTGCACCGCACCGTGGTGCACCGCCTCTTTCAGGTCCGCGAGGCTGCGCATCTGACCACGCTTCTTGGCGTCGTCGTAGGCGAGGTCGAGATAGAGGAGCATGAATATGCCCGTCTCGGCATCGAGGCCGAGCAGGGCGATCAGCCCGACCCAGACGCCGATCGACATGTTGTAGCCGAGCGCGTAGAGCAGCCAGATGGCGCCGATAGCCGAAAATGGAACCGCGAGCAGGACGATTGCAGTCTTCGGTAGCGACTTGGTGTTGAGGTAGATGAGGAAAAAGATGACGAAGAGGGTCACCGGCAGGACGACCTTCATCTTCTCGCGCACCCGCGCCATGGCCTCGTACTGGCCGCTCCAGGCGAGCAGGTAGCCGGGCTCGAGCTTGAGCTGAGAGGCGACCGCGAGCTTCGCCTCCTCGACGTAGCTGCCGATGTCGCGCTGCTCGGTGTCGACGTCGACGTAGACGTAGCCCGACAGGCGGCCGTTTTCGTTGCGGATCATCGCCGGGCCTTCGACGAGCCCGATCTTGGCGAGCTGCCCGAGCGGCACCTGGGCGCCGCCCATCGTCGGCACCAGCGTTCGCGCCAGCTCGTCGAGGTCGTCGCGCAGCTCGCGCGGGTAGCGGATGTTGACCGGGTAGCGCTCGCGCCCTTCGATCGTCGTTGAGATGTTCTCGCCGCCGATGGCGGTCATGATGACCGTCTGGACGTCTTCGATCGTCAGGCCGTAACGCGAGATCTGGTCACGATCGAGGTCGAAGTCGACGAAGTAGCCGCCGGCCGTGCGTTCGCCGTAGACGCTGCGCGTGCCGGGCACGCCCTGCAGGATGCCCTCCAGATGGGCCCCGATCTCCTCGATCTTCTCGAGGTCGGAGCCGAAGATCTTGATGCCGACCGGCGTTCGGACTCCGGTCGTCAGCATGTCGATCCGGTTCTTGATCGGCATCGTCCAGGCATTGGTCTGCCCGGGCAGGGTGAGCCGCTCGTTCATCTCGTTGACGAGCTCTTCCCAGGTGATCGTCTCCGGCCACAACGGGCGAAGCGCCGGCTTGACGAAGTCGGGCCAGTCCGAGTACCAGCGCTCTCGCGTCCGCCACTCCGACTGGGGCTTGAGGACGACGACGGTCTCCATCATCGCGAACGGCGCCGGATCGGTCGACGTCTCGGCGCGACCTGCCTTGCCGAAGACCCGCTCGACCTCGGGGAACTGCTTGAGCAGTTGGTCTTGCCGTTGCAGCAAAGCCCCCGCCTGGGTCACCGAGATGCCAGGCAAGGTCGTCGGCATGTAGAGGATGTCGCCTTCGTTGAGCGGCGGCATGAACTCGCTACCGAGCTTGCGATAGGCGGGGATCGTGGCGATCACCAACAGAACGGCGATCGTCACCACCAGTCGCGGCCGGCGCAGCACGACGTTGACGGCCGGGGTGTAGACGCGATGGAGGATGCGCGAGATCGGGTGCCGCTCCTCGGAGTGAATCGTGCCGACGACCATCGCGTTGGCGGCGCGGGAGAGCCAGCGCGGCTTGAGGTCGAGCTTCTTGACGCGGACGAAGAGCATCATCAGGGCGGGCGCCAGCGTGATCGCCAGCACCGCTGCGACCGCCATCGAGAAGTTCTTGGTGAAGGCCAGCGGCTTGAACAGCCGCCCTTCCTGCGCCTCGAGGGCGAAGATCGGCATGAACGACAGTGCGATCACCAGCAGCGAGAAGAAGCTCGGCCGCCCCACTTCCTGGACCGACTGGATGAGGACTTCCTTGTAGTCGCCCTGTGACCCTTCCGATTGCCAGCGCTCGAGCTTCTTGTGCGCGTTTTCGATCACCACGATCGAGGCGTCGACGAGCGCACCGATAGCCACCGCGATGCCCCCGAGCGACATGATGTTGGCGTTGATGCCGAGGAAGTGCATCGGGATGAACGACAGGATCACCGCCGCCGGGAGAGTGATGATCGGGATCATCGCGCTCGGCAGGTGCCAGAGGAACACGAGGATGATCAGCGCGACGATCGCCATCTCGAGGATGAGCTCGTGGCGCAGCGTGCCGATCGATTCCTGGATCAGGTCCGAGCGGTCGTAGGTGGTGACGATCTCCACCCCCTCGGGCAGGGTCTTTTCGAGCTCGGCGAGCCTCTCCTTCACCCGCTCGATCACCGCCAGCGCGTTCTCACCGTGCCGCATGACGATCGTGCCCGAGGCCACCTCGCCTTCACCGTCGAGGTCGGCGATTCCGCGGCGGATCTCCGGGCCGAGCGCGACTGACGCCACGTCGCGCAGGCGTACCGGCGTGCCGCGGGCGTCGGCCATGAGGACGATGCCCTCGAGGTCCTCGAGCTTCTTGACGTAGCCCCGCGCCCGCACCATGTACTCGACGCCGCTCCACTCGACGAGCCGGCCGCCGACCTCGTTGTTCGAGGCCCGCACCGCCTCCATCACCTTCATCAGAGGGATGCCGTAGGCAGCCAGGCGGTTGGGATCGACGGTGATCTGGTACTGCCGGACGAAGCCTCCCAGCGAGGCCACCTCGGCGACTCCCGGCACCGACTGCAGCTCGTAACGGATCGTCCAGTCCTGGAGCGAGCGGAGATCGGCGAGCGAATGCCGGCCGGTCTTGTCCACCAGGGCGTACTGGAAGACCCACCCGACGCCGGTGGCGTCGGGGCCGAGCTGCGTCTTCACGCCGTCGGGGAGCTGGTCCTGGATCGGCGCCCGGGCCTCGTGGACGCGGCTGCGGGCCCAGTAGAGGTCCGTGCCGTCCTCGAAGATGACGTAGACGTAGGAGAAGCCGAAGTCGGAAAAGCCCCGGATGGTCTTCACCTTCGGCGCGCCGAGCAGCGCGGTGACGAGCGGGTAGGTGACCTGGTCCTCGATGATGTCGGGGCTGCGGTCCCAGCGCGAGTAGACGATGACCTGCGTGTCGGAGAGGTCCGGTAGTGCATCCACGGCAATCCGCTGGATGCTGAAGACGCCGAGCAGCACGAGCGCACCGGTGAGGATGAACACCACGAACTTGTTCGTGGCGCAGGCGCGAATGAGTTTTTCGATCATGGTCGTTCTCCTTGCTCGGGCCGTCTATTGGCCGTGCTGATGGCCGGCACCCGACATCTCCGCGAGGGCGGACTTCAGGCGCGACTCGGAGTCGATGAGGAAGTTCGCCTGCGTCGCGACCGTCTCTCCGGGCTCGACACCGCTGCGAACCTCGATCCAACGCTCGCTCTTGACGCCCGTCTGGACCTCGCGGGGCTCCAGCGTGCCGTCGTCGTGGACGACGAAGAGCACCGAGCGCTTCCCGGTCGCCAGGACGGCGGACTCCGGCACCACCGTGACGTTGCGCTGGGGCTCTGCGATCACAACGTCAGCGAACATGTCCGGCTTGAGGGCGCCGTCGCGGTTGTCCACCTCGATGCGCACCTTCGCCGTGCGGGTCATCGGGTCGACCGTGGGCGTGATGAACGTGACGTTGCCGGTGAAGGTCCGGCCCGGCAGGTACGAGAGGGTGACCGTGGCCGGCGTGCCGAGCGCCACCATGGCGAGCTCGGACTCGTAGACGTCGGCGAGCACCCAGACGCGGTCGAGGTTGGCGATCTCGAACATCGGCTGGCCGGGGCTCACGCGCACCCCCTCGATCGCCGCCTTGCTGAGCACGAAGCCCGAGGTCGGGGAAGCGATGGTGAGGCTCTTGCGGGCGGCACCGGTGCGCTGCAGCTGCTCGATGTCCGCTTCGCTGATGTCCCACAGCTGCAGGCGCCGGCGGGCCGACTCGAGCAGAAGCGGCGACTGCTTGACCGCGCGGAGCGCGAGCAGGTACTCCTGCTGGGTCGCCAGGAGCTCCGGGCTGTAGACGGAAAACAGGGGCTGGCCCCGGCGCACTTCCTTACCGGTGTAGTCGACGTACAGCCGCTCAATGTAGCCGTCGAACTTCGTCGTCACCGTGTGGAGCCGGGTCTCGTCGACCGCTACGCGGCCGACGGCCCGGACGGTGCGACCGATCGAGCGCGTCTCGGCCTTGCCGGTCTGTACCCCGATGAGCTGCTGGCGCTCGGTCGACATCTTGACCGTGGAGTAACCCTCTACGGCGGAGGCTGCGCCGTCTTCGCCCTCGTAGATCGGCACGAGGTCCATGCCGCAGTCGGGGGCCGTCCCGGGCTTGTCCGACTTGTAGGCGGGGTGCATCGGGTCGACCCAGTAGAGGATCCTCCGCTCGGCCTTGGTTTCGTGCGCCGCGTGCTCGTCGCCTGCGGCCGCCATCGTCTCGGGCTCCTGGCCCTTACGGTCGAGGGCCATCACCACCAGCGCCACGGTGAGCAGCGCGCTCAGAATCCACGGAATCTTGGTCTTCATGTCGTTTACCTCATCGAGCCCATCGGGGCGTCGGAACCGGAGGAAGGGTTGCTTGTCGTGGCGCTGGCGGCCATCCCGCCGCCGGGCGAGCCGGAGCCACCCGCCATGGTGGGGCCGGCCATGGCCGTGCTTTGCAGGCTGGCTTCGTCGATCGCCACGCGCCACTTCGCGGCCTCGGCGAGGCGGCCGGCGTGAAGCGTGCGGTCGTTGTAAAGGGCGTTGAGGGCATCGAGCACGGTGATGAATGGCACGCTGCCCGACTGGTAGCTGGTGAGCGCCGACTCGAGGGACAGCTCGTCGAGCGGCAGCACCTGGTCGCGGTAGAGCGCTGCCACACGCAGCGCCGCGGCTAGTTGGGCCAGGCGCTCGCGGGTTCGCAGCTCGAGCTCACGAGTCACCGCCTCGGCGTCGGCGGCGCCGGCCTCGACGCGCGCCCGCGCCGCGGCGAGCTGGTTTCGCTGGCGGCGATCCACCCACAGGGGAACGGAGAGGTTGACGCCTACTTGCCACATCGGGCCCATCTCGAACCCCGGGCGGAGCATCGGCCCGCCGCTGACGACGAAATCGGGCAGGAAGTCCTTGCGCGCAAGCTCGACGCGCAGGCTGCCGGTTTCGATCCCCTGGCGCACCGCTGCGAGCTCGGGGCTGCGCGCGGCGGCTGCGGCGATCAGCGCCCTTGTCGCCGCCACCGCGTCGGTCTCGGGCAGAGCGGCGGCCGATTCGAGCTCGGCGTCCTGGGGGCGCCCCATGAGCCGGTTGAGCTCGGCGGTTCGTGCCGTGATGAGGGCCGCCTGCCCCGCCTCGAGCTCTTCGATGCGGGCGAGCTCGACCTGGGCGCGCAACACGTCCTGCTGCACGGCAAGTCCGGCGGCGTAGCGCTCGCGCACCGCCGCCTCGATCTGCGTCGCCGCGTCGCGCCGATCCTCGATGATGCGGTCGATGGCGCGGGCGAGCGCGAGGTCGTACCAGGCGTTGCGGACGCGGGCCTCGATGGTGCGCTGCGTGCGGCCGAGCAGCCCGGCTTCGAGCTCGCGCGCCTCGCTCTCGGCAGCCTTCCCGGCGAGCGAGAGCTTGCCCGGCCAGGGCAGGGGTTGGCTGGCCATGAAGCCGAGGAAGCTGCCCTCGCGCTCACCGAGGGAGAGCCCGCTGCCGTCGTTCTGATAGGTCGTGCCGACGGAAGGGTCCGGCAGCGTTGCCGCCGGCGTGATCCGGCGGCGCGCGGCTTCGACGTTGGCGCGGGCCGAGGCGGTCTCGGGAGTGTTGACCAGCGCCTCCGCGACCAGCCGATCGAGGACGGGGTCGGGAAGGGTGGCGCGGATC
>JAHDVN010000083.1 GCA_023384635.1 Thermoanaerobaculia bacterium | reverse complement strand
CTCCTCGATGCGAAAGACGGCTGGGTGGGGGAAGGTGGCCGGACGAGACTCGTCGCGGTGGGCAAGGCGGCGGTGGGGATGGCCCGGGCCGCGTGCGAGCTGCTCGGGGAGGGCGTTGCGGCCGGCGCCGTGATCCATCCCCGCGGGGATCCGTGGGCGCAGCAGGCGGTCTGGCCGCGCGGAGTCCAGAGTCTCGCGGCCGGCCATCCGCTCCCGGACGAAGACAGCGTGGCAGCGGGCGAGGCGGTGGCGCGGTTGCTCGAGGGAACCAGGGCGTCGGATTGCCTGCTCGTCCTGCTTTCGGGCGGCGCCTCGTCGCTGCTCGAGCGGCTCCGGCCGGGCGTCTCGCTCGACGACCTGCGGGCCGTCACACTCGCCCTGCAGCGCGCGGGAGTCGACATCGAGGCGCTCAACACGGTGCGCCGCGCCCTCTCGACGCTCAAGGGGGGCGGCCTCGCGCGGCTCGCGGCGCCGGCCCGGGTGACGACCCTGGCGCTCTCGGACGTGGTCGGCGACGCCCCGGAGGCGATCGGCTCGGGGCCCACGGTGGCGTCGCCGACGGGCGCGGCGGAGGCGCTCGCGGTGCTCGACCAGGCGGGCATCGCTCGGGAGCTGCCGCGCGTGGCCGCGGTCCTGCGGGCGGCGGCAGAGGATCCGCGCGAAGCCCCTCCGCTCGGAGCGGCCGCCACGGGAGGCGGGGAGTACCGGATCGTGGGCTCGAACCGGATGGCGGCCGCGGCGGTGGCCACGGCGGCGGCGCGGCGCGGCTTCTCGACCCGGGTCGCCGTGGCGGCGCTCCGCGGCGAGGCGCGCGAGGTCGGTGCGGCGCTCGCGCGGGAGGCGCTCGGCGCGAGAGGGGCCACGGTTTCGGCGACCTCCCGGTCGCTCTGCCTCGTCTGGGGGGGCGAGACCACGGTCACCGTCAGCGGCTCCGGCCGCGGCGGCCGCAACCTCGAGCTCGCGCTCGGCGCCGCGGAGGTCCTCGCGGGATACCCGGGCAGCGCGCTCCTCGCCTTTGCCACCGCCGGCGGGGCCGGCACGAGTGGCGCCGCTGGCGCGCTCGCCACCGGCGAGACCCTCGCCCGCGCCGCAGCGCTCGGCCTCTCGGCCGAGCGGGCGCTCGCGGACAACGACACCGCGCCGTTCTTCCGCGCCCTCGGCGACCTCTGGGTCACCGGACCCACGGGCACCAACGTCAACGACCTCGCGCTGGCGCTGGTCTACCCGGAGGAGAGAGCGGGGCGGTCCTACGCGCCGGGCCGGGGGGCGTAGCGGCTGGCGTAGACGCCGAGGCAGCGGTCCTGGACGACGGCGATGCCGGCGGCGGCGAGGCGGGCGGCGGCCTCGTCGTGGCGGATGCCGCTCTGGAGCCAGACGACCTCGGGGCGGCGCTCCGGGGGGAGGGCCAGGATCTCCCCGGCGAGGCCGGGGATCGCGTCGGGGCGGCGAAAGACGTCCACGTGGTCGAACCGGTCGGGCACGCTCGCGAGGTCGGGCCAGGCGCGCTCGCCGAGCGCGCTCGCGAGCTTCGGGTTGACCGGGATCACGCGGTAGCCGCGCTCCTGGAGCATCGCCGGGATCGCCACCGCCGACTCCTCGGGGCGGTCGTCCCCCTTCATCCCCACCACCGCGACGGTGCGCATGCCGCGCACGATCGCCGCCAGCTCCTCTTCGTCCTCGACCAGCCGTCCCTGCTGCGCGCTCGGTTCGCTCATGGCACCGATTGTAGAGGATCGGATCCGGCCGTCAGGCCGGGGTCGGGAGGGCGGCGAGGACATCCTCGGCCGTGACGTCGAGCCCGAAGCGCTCGCGGACCGCCGCCACCACCTCCTCGTCCGCGAGCTCGCGGCTCTCGACCTCGGCGCCGCGCCGCACCGTGAGGGTGCGGCCGCGGAGCGTCTCCCGCGCCGCGGGCGTGGCCCGTTGGACGGTCAGCGTGGTCACGAACGGCGAGCGGGGAAAGGTCGACGTGAAGTGATGGGCGACCTGGAAGTCGACCGGCAGCGCCGGCTCGGGGCGGAAGGCGTAGAGGTCGGCCCAGCCGGCTTCGCCCCGGCGCTGCAGGGCGATCGTGCCGCCCGCCTCGGTGACGACACGAAAGGCGTCCCCCGGCTGCTCGCTCGCCGTGCCGTCCAGCGGCACCGGGTCGAGGGGGCCGTCGCCGCCGAAGCCGACGTCGGCGAGCCATGCGCCGGCCGGCAGCTCGACGCGGAGCAGCATGTGGGTGCGCGGCAGCTGGGCGGGGGCGCCGGGCGGGCGCACGCGGGCCTCCAGCGTGGCGACGGAGAAGCCGACGGCGCGGAGCGCGGCGGCGAAGAGACTGTTCTGCTGGAAGCAGTAGCCGCCGCGCCGGCGCGCCACGAGCTGCGCCTCGAGGCTCGCGAGATCGAGGCCCACCGGCCGCCCGAGGCGGACGTCCAGGTTCTCGAAGGGGATGGCGGCGAGGTGGGCGCGGTGGAGGCGGGCGAGGGTGGCGCGGTCGGGGGCGAGCGGGCCCGCGACGCCGACCCGCGCCAGATAGCGCGAGAGCTCGAGGGTGGGAGCGGAGTCTGCGGACATGGCGGTCTCCTGGGGACGGAGGTATCGCCGTTCTACGGCAGGGGTCGCGGAGGGTTGCGCCGCGCTGCGGCAGCGGGGTGGAGCGCGTCAGGGCGCCTGGCGCCCGTCCACCCCCTCGTGCACGTCCTGGATCTCGTCGATCCCGAACTGCACCGTGACCTGCAGGTGGTCGTGGAGAGCCAGGGGCCAGTTGGCGTCGCGCGACTCCGCGGCGAAGAGCTCGTGGCAGGCGCGGCCGAGCCGTTCGAGCTCGGCCCAGAGCTCGTCGAGCGAGACGCCGGCGGCGAAGAGCTCCACCGCCTGCGCGCGGCAGGCCGCCACGAAACGCCCCTTCTCGCCGGTGCGCACGGCGGCGCCGAGCGCCTCGAGCAGCGCACGGGGAAGGTCGGCGAGGCGCGTGGGGTCGAGCCGGCTCCAGCCGCCCGCGCCCGCCGCCGCGGCGGCGAGGAGCGGCGCCGTGAGCTGGGCCTCGAGCTCCGCGGCGCGCGCCTCGAGCAGCCCGTGCAGGAGCAGGTTGTCGCGCCGCACCGCGAGGCGCCGGGCGTGGTTGCGGCGGAGCCACTCGCCGGGGTAGGTCTTCCGGTTCTCGACCAGGAACGGCAGCCGGCGCAGGATGGCGAGCCGCGGCCGCGGCTCCCAACCGAGGCGGGCGCGGGTGCGGCTGGTGTCCACGGCGAGCGCGAGATCGATCATGCGCCCCATCCAGGGGCGTTCGAACGGGCGCCGGCCCGCGAGGCGGCCGGCGGCGTCGCGCAGCGGCAGGGCCAGGCGGCAGAGGGGCCGCGGCACGCAGAGCGGGCGCTGCCGCCGCCCGTGGTGGGCCGCGGTGGCGGCGGCGAAGAGCTCGCGGTGGGAGGTGGCGCCGTCGGGGCTGCCGATCACCACCTCGCCGTCGGCGGTCCGGTCGGGGTGGGCGAGGAGGTGGAGGAGGAAGTCGACGGCGTCCCGGACGTGCAGGTACGGCACCGCCGAGCGCCCGCGTCCGGCGAGCACCCGGCGGGTCGGCGACTCCGAGAGCCACTGCTCCAGAAAGTGGAAGACGGGCTCGTACTCGCACCAGTCGGAGTAGATGGCGGCGAAGCGGACGACGGTGCTGCGGAGCGCCCCGCGGTACTCGCGGAGCATCTCCTCGCCGGCCCGCTTGCTCTCGGCGTACGGCGTGTCGCCGTCCGGGGGGGAGCTCTCGCGGAGGAGCTCGCCCTGCGGCGGGAAGGCGCAGGCGGCGAGCGAGCTGGTGAAGATCACGCGCTCGACGCCGATCTCGCGGGCGGCGTCGAGCACGTGCCGCATCCCGTCCACGTTGGTCGCCTGGTAGGCGGGATCGCGCCGGCCGGTGAAGTCGTAGTGGCCGGCGAGGTGGAAGAGAGTGCCGGCTCCGCCGCCCGCGCGGATCGCGGCGAACGCCGCCTCGACCTCGGCGGGGCGGGCGATGTCGGCCTGGTGCCAGTGGATCCCCGGCCCGGCGGGGGCTCCGGAGAGGGCGGGGGAGCGGCGGGCGACCGCGTGCACCTCGGTCCGCCCGGCCAGCGCCGCCAGGAGATGGCGGCCGATGAAGCCGGAGGCGCCCGTCACCACGAGCCGTTGGTTCTCCACCCCGGAACCTCCGCCGTTTCCTGTGACCGGCCTCGATTGTAGCCCCGGGCGGGTGGATCAGAGCGGCGGTGCGGCGCGCGGGAGGAGCACCTCCTGGGCGCCGGCGAGGGCCTCGAAGAGGAGGCCGGGGGGCTCGATCGCGCCGGGGTTGCCGTCCCAGTGGCAGGGGAGCGGCTCCGCGCAGCGGAGCTCGAGGCGCCGGATGCGCCGCTCGGAGGTGAACGGCTTGCTGGCGAGCGTGCCCCGCACCGCGTGCGAGAGGGCGCCGAGCCGCGCCGGCACGCCGGTGTGCGAGACCAGCGTGACGTCGATCTCGCCGTCGTCGGGGCGCGCCCCCGGGCAGAGGCGGAAGCCGCCGCCCGTAGTGGGGCCGCTCTGGATGGCGAGGATCGTCATCGGCCCGCGGTAGTGGAAGCCGTCGCCGTCCAGGAGCTCGATCTCCGGGCAGCGGTAGCGGAAGAGGGTGGTGGAGGCGGCCGCGAGGTAGGCGGCGATCCCGCGCACCGCCTTGATCCGCGAGGCGTTCACGTTGATCGCCCCGAGCAGGCCGATGCCGATCGCGTTGAGCACCGAGCGCTCACCGGCGCGCATGACGTCGACCGGGCGCGGCACACCGTCGAGGAGCACGCGGGCCGCGGCCTCGAAGCGCAGCGGCAGGCCGAGCGCCCGCGCCGCGTCGTTGCCGGTGCCGAGCGGGAGAATGGCGAGCGCCCCGCGCCCGGTGCGCTGCAGCCCCTCGAGCACCTCGCAGATCGTGCCGTCGCCGCCGGCCGCCACGACCACCTGGTGGCCGGCCGCCACCGCCTCGGCGGCGAGGTCGCTGGCGTGGCCGGGCGCGCGGGTCCAGACCGTCGGCAGGTCGATACCGAGGGCGCGGAGGCGCTCCTCGAGGCGGGGCCACTGCCGCCCCAGGCGGCCGCCCGCGGCGGCCGGGTTCACGATGATCTGCATGCGGGGACAGTTTACTCATTTCCCGTCCCGGATCGCCGGGCCCCCGGCACCGCGCGAGCCGCGACGGGGCGAGGGGCGGGAAATGAGTAAACTGTCCCCGGTTCGATGGCGAGGCGGCGGCGGAAGGGGTGGATGGCGCGGACGGCGCTGCTGCTCGCCGTGGCCTTGGCCGGCTTCGCCGGCTTCCAGTGGGCAACCTGGCCGGAGGTGGCGGCGCTCGCGCAGGCCGACCCGGAGACCACGGCGTTCATCGAACGGTACCGGGCCCGGCAGCGGGAGGCGGGCAGGAGCGACCGGGTGGCCTGGACGCAGGTGCCGGCCAGGCGCATCGCCCCGGCGCTCAAGATCGCGGTGCTGGTGGCCGAGGACATCGACTTCTTCTCCCACCGCGGCTTCGCGACCGGCGAGCTCAGGGTGGCGCTCGCCGAGGCGTGGGAGGAGAAGGAGCTCCCGCGCGGCGCCTCGACGATCACCCAGCAGCTGGCGAAGAACCTCTGGCTCTCCCCCTCGCGCAACCCCTGGCGGAAGGTGAAGGAGGCGCTCCTCACGCGGCAGCTCGAGCGCACCCTCGGGAAGCCGCGGATCCTCGAGCTCTACCTGAACGTGGTGGAGCTCGGCCCCGGCCTCTACGGCGCCGAGGCCGCCTCCCGCCGCTACTTCGGCAAGGGCGCGAGCGCCCTCTCCGACCGCGAGGCGGCGGCACTCGCCGCCGCCCTGCCGAAGCCGTCCGCCTGGCACCCGGGCAGCGAGAGCCGCGCCTACCGCCGCCGCGTCGAGACCGTGCTGCGGCGCATGGAGAGGGCGAAGGGGTGGCTCGGCCCACTCGTCCGATAGGCTGGTGACCCGCATGGCGCTCCTCTTCCTCTCGCTCTGGTTCGGATCTCACGCCTATCTCGTCTGGCGGATCGCCGCGCTGCCCTGGGTCGCGGGGAGGGTGCCGCGCTGGGCGCTCGTGGTGGCGGCCGTCTTCCTCGCCCTGAGCTACCTGATCGCCCGCATCGTCGAGCGCTTCCGGCCGGGCGCCTTCGCGGCGGGGCTGGAGTGGATCGGCGCCACCTGGATGGGCCTCTTCCTGCTCGCGCTGACCTGCCTGCTCGCGGTCGACCTCGCCACCGGGTTCGGGCGCTTCGCGCCGGAGAGCGCGCCGGCGCTCCGGGCCGGGGCGCTCGGCGTGGCGCTCCTGCTCGCGGTGCGGGCCACCTTGCAGGCGCGGCGCCCGCCGCGGGTGGTGGAGCACGAGGTGCGGCTTGCCGGCCTTCCGGCGGCGGCCGACGGCACGGTGATCGTCTTCCTCTCCGACCTCCACGTCGGCAACCTGCTCGGCGCCCGCTGGCTCGCGGCGCGGGTCGAGCAGGTGGCGGCGCTCGCCCCCGACCTGATCGCGGTGGGAGGCGACGTGCTGGAGGGGCACGGCCCGCGGCACGAGGAGCTGATCCCGGTGCTCTCGCGGCTGGCGGCGCCGCTCGGCGTCTGGGCCGTGACCGGGAACCACGAGGTCTATCGCGGGCTCGACGAGAGCGTGGCGCGCCTGGAGGCGGCGGGGATGGAGCTGCTGCGCGACCGCTGGGTCGAGGTGCGCCCCGGCCTGGTGCTCGCCGGGGTGGACGACCTCACGGTGCGGCGCGGGACGCACCCCGACGGCGAGGCGGTGGCGCGCTCGCTCGCCGGCCGGCCGCCGGGGGGTGTGGTGCTGCTCTCGCACAGCCCGCTCCACCTGGAGCGCGCGGCACGCGAAGGGGCGGGGCTCGTGCTCTCGGGTCATACCCACGCCGGGCAGATCTGGCCCTTCGGCGCGCTCGTCCGTCTGAGCTACCCGACGCTCGCCGGGCGCTACGAGATCGCGGGCGCGACGGTGCTCGTCTCGCGCGGCACCGGCACCTGGGGGCCGCGGATGCGCCTCTGGCACCGGAGCGAGATCCTCCGCGTCACGCTGCGCTCCGCTCCCGATCCGGTAGGCTAGGCGGAGGTCTCGCGGCCCGGTTCCCGACCGCCGGGCCCCGCTCAGGAGGTCCCCATGCAGAACCCGTCTCGCTGCATCCTGCTCGCGCTCGCCCTGCTCGCCGCCGCTCTCCCCGCGGCCGCTCGGCCCGCGTCGCCGGCCGAGGCTCCGGCCCTCGCCGGCCACTGGCGTGGCGCGATCGAGATCCCCGGCGCGGCGCTCGAGATCGACGTCGACTTCGCGGAGGGGCCGGACGGCGCGCTCTCCGGCGACATCTCGATCCCGGCCCAGGGGGCCAAGGACCTGCCGCTCGCCGACCTCGCCGCGGAGGGAGCGCAGATTTCGTTCCGTCTGCCCGGCGTGCCGGGCGAGCCGCGCTTCGCCGGCGAGGTGGCGGAGGGCGGGAACGCGATCGCCGGGACGTTCACGCAGGGCCCGGCCTCGTTCCCCTTCGCGCTCGCGCGAGCGGGCGCCCCGGCCGAAGTCGCCCGCGAGCGGCTCGCCGGGCTCGAGGAGACGATCGCCCAGGCGCTCTCCGACTTCCGCGCCCCCGGCCTCGCCCTCGCGGTGGTGCGCGGCGGGGAGGTCGTCTACGCCCGGGGCTTCGGGGTGCGCGATCTGGAGCGGGAGCTGCCGGTGACCGCCGACACCCTCTTCGCCATCGGTTCGACCACCAAGGCGATGACCGCCACCGCGCTCGGCACCCTCGTCGACGAGGGGAAGGTGGCCTGGGACGAGCCGGTTCGCACCTACCTCCCCTGGTTCCGCCTGAGCGATCCCGTGCTCTCCGAGCGGCTCACGGTGCGCGACCTGCTCACCCACCGCTCCGGTCTGCCGCGCCACGACCTCGTCTGGTACAACGACAACGAGAGCAGCCGCCGCGAGCTCGTCGCGCGCCTCGCCCATCTCGACCGCACGGCCGACCTGCGCGAGAAGTTCCAGTACAACAACCTCATGTACCTGACCGCCGGCTATCTCGCCGGCGAGGTCGCGGGGACGAGCTGGGAGGAGCTGGTGCGGGAGCGGCTCTTCCGCCCGCTCGGCATGGAGCGGACGACCTTCTCGGTCCACGACTCGGAGCGCGATGCCGACCACGCGCTGCCCTACGACGTGAAGGAGGGGGGCCGGGTGGTGCGCATCCCGTTCCGGCCGCTCGACGCGATGGGCCCCGCGGGCTCGGTGAACTCGAGCGCGCGCGAGATGGCGCGCTGGCTGCTCCTCAACCTCGGCCAGGGGACGCTCGACGGGCACCGGGTCGTGCAGGCGGCGACGCTGGCCGCGATCCACAGCCCGCAGATGACGACCGGGGCGCCGCCCTCGCGGCGCGAGGTGGTGCCGGTCGGCTACGGCCTGGGCTGGGGGATCGACGTCTACCGCGGCCACCGGCGGGTGCAGCACGGCGGCGGCATCGACGGCTTCATCACGATGGTGACGCTGTTGCCGGACGACGACCTCGGGATCGTGTCGTTCGTCAACGCGGGGGTGGGGCTGCCGGGTCTGGTCAACAACGTGGTGATCGACCGGGTGCTCGACCTCGAGCCGATCGACTGGCTGGGCGAGGCGCTCGCCGAGCGGGCGATCGCCGAGGCGGCCGGCAAGGAGGCGAGGGAGAAGCAGGCGGCCACGCGCATCGCCGGCACCAGGCCCTCTCACCCGCTCGCCGACTACGCGGGCGAGTACGGCCACCCGGGCTACGGTCCGCTCCGCATCGAGGTGGCCGACGCGAAGAAGGTGGCGCTCGTGCTCACTTTCAACGGCATCCGGGCGCCGCTCGAGCACTGGCACTACGACGTCTGGAGCGGCGCCGAGACCGACGGCGACGAGACGTTCGAGGGGCAGAAGCTCCTCTTCCGCGGCTCGGTCGACGGCGGCATCGCGGCAGTGGAGACGAGGCCGGATCCGCTCGCCCCGCCGGTCGTCTTCACCCGCCAGCCGCCGGCCCGGCTCTCGGATCCGGCGGTGTTGGCGGCGCTCGCCGGCCGGTATCAGTTCCCGGACGAGGCGGCCGAGGTCACGCTGGCGGGCGGGGTGCTGCGGCTCACCGTGCCCGGTCAGCCGACCTACACCTTGGAGCCGGAGGCGTCGGGGCGCTTCCGCCTGAAGGAGGTCCCCGCGATCGCGATCGAGTTCGTCGAGGAGGGCGGCCGGGCGGTCAAGCTGCGCTCCCACCAGCCGAACGGCGTGTTCGAGGCGAAGCGGATCGAGTAGGCTCTCGCGGCGGGGCCGGCTCTCCCGGCCCCGCCGGAGCCCCCGATGCCCCTGCCCCCTCTCGGCCGCGAGCGCCCCTGGCCGCGGCGCCTGGTCGCCACCGTCCGCGGCGCGGTGATCGCCGTGGCGCTCTTCTCGTCGCTGCTGCTGCTCAACGTGGTACAGACCGTGTCGCTCGTCGTCCGGCCCTTCTCGCGAGCCTCCTTCCGGCGGCTCAACCGCTGGGCGGCCGACACCTTCTGGGGGGCCTGCGCGAGGGTGACGCTGGCGGTCCACCGCACGCGGGTGGTCTTCTCCGGCGACGCCGAGCTGCCGCGCGAGAACGCGGTGCTGATCGCCAACCACCAGTCGATGACCGACGTACAGGTGCTCTTCCTGCTGGCCCGCCGCGAGCGGCGGCTCGGCGACCTGAAGTGGTTCGTGAAGCACTCGCTCAAGCACTGGCCGGGGATCGGCTGGGGGATGCGGTTCCTCGACTGCCTCTTCGTGAAGCGGGACTGGACCGCCGACCGGCAGCGGATCGAGGCGGTCTTCGCGAATCTGCTCGGGGCGAAGGTGCCGATCTGGCTGGTCTCTTTCGTCGAGGGGACGCGGCTCTCGGCGACCAAGCTCGCCCGCGCCCGCGATTACGCGGCGGCGCAGGCGCGCGAGCTGCCGCGCCACGTGCTGCTGCCGCGGGCGAAGGGGTTCGTCGCCTCGGTGACCGGCCTCGCCGGGCACGTGGGGGCGGTCTACGACGTGACGATCGGCTACGTCGGCGGGCTGCCGAGCCTCTGGCAGTGGGCGAAGGGGCAGATGCGGGAGGTGCACCTCCACGTGCGCCGCTACCCGCTCGCCGAGCTCCCGGCCTCGCCCGAGGCCCTCGCCGCCTGGCTCGACGAGCGCTTCCGCGAGAAGGACGAGCGGCTCGAGCGCTTCTACGGCGGCGGCTCGCTCGCCTGAGACCCCTCAGTGGACCGGGGCGGGCGCGGCCGTCCGCCCGCGGTGGTGCGCGAGCAGGCGCTCGACGTAGCGCGAGCGGAGCTGCCGGTTGGCCAGCACCTGTTTCAGCGGCGGCAGGCGGAGGATCACCGCGAGGATCGCCGCCATCGCCCGGTGGCTCGCGAGCGCGCGGTCGTCGAAGAGCAGGTGCTGCAGCTTGCCGCGCTCGATCGCCATCTCCACCACCCGGTGGGCGGTGGTCTCGGGGGGGAGGATCCGCTCCGCGCGGCGCTCCAGCCGGAGGCCATCGCGCTCGCAGACCCGAACGCAGACCCCGCAGCCGAGGCAGCGCGAGGGGTCGAGGCGGGCCACGCGCCGGCGCGGCCGCGCCGGGTCGTTCGCCGACACGAGGGTCATCGCCTCCACCGGACAGGCCTCTACGCAGCGGCCACAGCCGTTGCAGGCGGCCTCCGCGACCGCCGGCTCGAACTGCGTGGTGTGCACCGGCCTCAGGAAGCCGTAGCGGCGCGCGGCGATCATCGCCTCGCAGCAGCAGCCGCAGCAGTTGCAGATGAAGCCGACGTCGCGGCGGACGTTCTCCCCGAACTGCACCAGGCGGCGCTCGCGGGCCTCGGCGAGGAGGTCGAGCGCCTCGCTGCGGTCGATTGCGCGGGCGTGGCCGTGGCGCACCAGCGAGGCGGCGGCGCCGTTGAAGGTCATGCAGATCGGCAGCGGCGCGTCGCAGGCGCGCCCGAGGTGGCTCATCTTGTGGCGGCAGTAGCAGAGGCCGACCCCGCGGGCGGTGGCGGTCTCGACCACCTCGCTCGCGCGCTCCCAGTCGAGGACGGTGAGAGCGGCGCTCTCGCCGACCATGTCCTCGTGGACGAAGGCCCGGCCGAGCTGGGTCTCGCCCTCGGTGAAGAGGGCGCGCACGAAGTCGTCCTCGACGTTGAGGTACTGGTAGAAGAGCTCGGAGAGGGCCTTCTGGTCGAGGTCGCCGCGCACGCGCATGAGCGAGAACTCGAAGAAGCCGGCCATCGGCGGCGGCAAGACGTAGTGGTGCCGGCCCCGGTCGTCCTCGACGTCGAGGAGGATGGCGCGGTCGGCGAGCGCGTCGAGGATCCGCCGTGTCTCGGCGCTCGCCAGCTTCCAGCGGCGCGCCGCCTCGGCGACCCCGAACGGCCGGATCGGGAGCTCGGCGACGAGCGCCGCCTCGCGCTCGCTGAAGAGCAGCTCGAGGATGGAGAAGAGGAGACGGGTGGGCGGCGCCCCTTGGGGGAAGCGGTTCAACCGCTCCGCGAGCTGGCGGTAGGCGGACCGGGCGGTGACGTGGGCCATGGCGCCGGAACGAGTGTACGCGCCGCGGGCGGCCGACGGAAGCGGCGGGTCTCGCGCGCGACGGGAGGTCGGAGGGCTCGATTCCGGGGCCGAGGACGCCGGGCGGGTCTCG
>JAHDVN010000561.1 GCA_023384635.1 Thermoanaerobaculia bacterium | reverse complement strand
TCGGGCCTGAGGAAGGCGCGCATGGCAGGTCGGGGAAGGTCCCTGGCACCTTCTCGGGTCGGGGAAGGTCCCTGGCACCTTCTCGGTACCGCACCTTCTCGGTACCAGGCGGCACGGACCATCGTCTCGACCTGCCGGTAGGGGAGCACGAACCAGGGCGCCGAGAGGGCGACGAGGAGCGCGCCGAGGACCCAGCTCCCGCGCCCCAGCAGGAGGCGCAGGACGAAGACGAGTAGCCCGGCCCAGACCGGCCGCGGCGGCGCCGGCAGCCGCGCCTCGATCGCCCGCTCGAGCCGGTCGAGCGCCGCCCCCGGATCCGGCAGCCCGCCCTCGCGCTCCCCCGCCCTCTCTCTCCCCATGCCACACCCCTCCGAACGAATGGCGCGAACTGTGCGGCGGCGGCCGGGGTGAGGCAAGGGACCGCGGGGGACTCGAGCCTTCTCCCCGTCGTTGCGAGCGTCCGCGAGGAACCTCGATGGGGAGCTCCAGCAGCGACGCTGGGGTCCGCCACTCCCCCCCGCCCAGATCCCTCGGCTTCGCTCGGGATGACGGAAGGGGGGAATCGGGAGGACGGGGTGGTCGGCCGGAAGGACGGGGGCGTCGGCCGGGAGGGCGCGGGGTGCCATTCGAGCTGACGCGCGTCACTCCCGATACGATCCGGCTGTTCATCGGAGAGAGGAGAGCGCCGTGCCCGGACCTCGACGCGCCGCGATCATCGCCTGCCTGCTCGCCCCGGTCGCGGTCTCCTGCCGCGCGGCGGAGGGGCCGCCGACCGCGGCCGGGCCGTTCACGATCGAGGCGCGCAGCCGGCGCATCTCGTCGGGCGCCTTCCCCAACACCAGCGGCAACCCGTTCTCGCGCGTGACCGTATCCGAGTACCGTCTCCGGCTCGCCGGCCGGACGGTGGCGGTGGGCGAGGGGGAGGCCCGCACCGACCGCTTCTGGGAGGCGCGGGTCCTCTCTGGCGCGCCGCGCCCCGCGGTGCTCGTCGCCACCACCGGCGCCTGGCTCGTCACCGAGTCGGGCGGCAAGGCGGAGGTGACCACGCTGACGCCGCCCTCCACCGACAGCGTCCGCTGGCAGTGGCTGGACGCCGACGGCGGGCAGCCCGGCGAGGAGCAGGCGGTGGGGCTCCGCGACTCGGCCGCCGAGCCGCGGACGCTCGCGGGCGGCAACCTGCTGCTCGTCTCCCGCCGCGGGGTGCTCGAGGTCGACACCCTCCGCTTCTGGCCCCTGGCGGTCGTCGCGACCGAGACGCTCGGGCAGCTGGAGGGCTTCCACGCCGGCAACGCGAGAGTGGAAGCGCTCTCGCCCGGCCGCACCCAGGTCGTCCTGATCGGCGACCGGCCGGTCGACGACCTCTTCGAGCACGCGCTGGTCGTGCTCGGCTTCGCCAGCGGGGAGGCGTACGCGGTGCCGTTCGACAGCCAGGCGCTGCGCTTCGCCTCGCGCGAAGATGCGACGCGGGAGTGGCTGGCGCACTACTTCACGTGGACGCGCGAGCCCGACGGCCGCGAGCGGCTCCGGTTGCGCGAGCCGGTGCGCTCGCTCCCCTGGCGGGGGCGCCTGGTCCGCTTC
>JAHDVN010000082.1:5765-11633 GCA_023384635.1 Thermoanaerobaculia bacterium | reverse complement strand
GGGGGATCGCGCTCGTCGCCGCGGCGCTCGGCCTGGCGCTCGCCACCAAGGAGGTGGCCTTCCTCTTCGGCCTGACCGCCGGGCTCTACTTCGCGGGCCTCGCGCTCTGGCGCCGTCGGCGGGCGGGGGAGCCGCTGCGGGCGAACGCCGCGGCCGACCTCGCCCTGCTCCTCGCGACCCTGGTGCTGCCGTTCCTGGCAGCCCTCCTCTACCCGCCGCTCGGCTGGGATCCGGTGGCCTTCGACGCCCCGGAGGCGCCGCGCCGGGCGCTGCTCTCCGCGGGCGGCCTCGCGCTCGCCGCGACGGTGACGGCGGGGCTCTGGCTCCGTGGGCGGCGCTCGGGGTCGGGGCTCACGTTCCGGAGCTGGGGGGCGGCGGCGGCCGGAGTCTGGGGCGGCACCGCGCTCCTCTTCACCACCTTCGGCACCAACGCGCCGCGCGGCCTCGTGAGCGGCTTCGTCGGCAGCCTCGGCTACTGGCTGGCGCAGCACCCGGTGGGGCGGGGCGGCCAGCCCTGGTTCTACTACCTCCTCCTCGGCGGGCTCTACGAGCTCCTGCCGCTCCTGCTCGCGGCCGCAGGGGGGATGGTCGTGCTCCGCCGGCGCCGGGCAGGCCCTGGCGCGGCGGAGCCCGCGGCGCGTCTCCTCGACTTCCTCGTCTGGTGGCTCCTCGCGAGCGCGGTCCTCTACACGGTGGCGGGGGAGAAGATGCCCTGGCTGCTCGTCCACATCGCGCTCCCGGCCTGCCTGCTCGGCGGCTGGGCGCTGGCGCGATGGGCCGAGCGGCTCTCGCGCCGCCCCAGGTGGCGCCGGGCGCTCGGAGCGGCGGCGATCTCGCTCGCCCTCCTCGCCACCGCCGGCCAGGCGGGGCGGCTGGCCTACGTCGATCCCAACCTCGCCACCGAGCTCCTCGTCTACGCGCACGGCACACCGGAGCTGCGCGACGTCGAGCGCGAGCTCGCGGCGCGTGCCGCGCGCCTCCCGGCCGGGGAGCGGCTGCTGGTGGCGCACGACGGGGCCGCCAGCTGGCCGCTCACCTGGTACCTGCGCGACCACGACGCCCGCTTCCTGCCCGAAGGGCTCACCCCCGAGCTCGCCGCTGGGGCGCACGCGGTGGTGCTCGGCCCCGAGGGGAGCGCCGCAGCCTGGCCGCTCCTCGCGCGCGACTTCGACGGGACGCCGTTCCGCTCCGTCTGGTGGCCGCTCGAGGGGTACCGGACGGCGGGGTGGGAGGAGGCGAAGGCGCTCCTCCTCGATCCCTCCGCCCGCCGCGCCGCCCTGTCGTACCTCCTCTGGCGCCGCGTGCCGGGCGTCGAGCTCGCGAGCTGGCCGCTGCGCCAGGATCTGCGGCTCCACCTGCGGCGCCCGGGGCCGGGGCGGGGTCCCGTGCCCCTCCTGGCGACTTCGCCGGTCGAGGAGATCGCGCCGCGCTTCGCCGGCGACCTCGGAAGCGCCGCCGAGCTGGTGGCGGCGGGGCCGGACGGGCGGCTCGCCGCGGGCGAGCCGCTCCCGGGGCCCGCGGGCTGGGCGTGGCTCCCGGCCGCGCCGGGCTCGTGGATGCCTCTGGCGGGCATGGCGGCCGCCCCCGAGGCGATCGCCTACGGCCCTGACGGGGCGCTCGCGGTGGCCGCCGGCGGAGAGCTGCTTCTCTTCGCACCTGACGGCGCTCCGCTCGGAAGGGGAGAGCTCGACGGCGTCGCGGCGCTCGCGCCGGCCGCGGGCAGGGGCTGGTGGGGCGCTGATCCCCTGTCCTGGCGGCTCTGCCGATTCGATGCGGCGGGGCACACGGTGGCCCACCGCCAGCTCCCCTTCGTGCCGGGGGCACTCGCCGCGGGTGGAGACGGGGCGCTCTGGCTCGCCGACCCGGCCGCGCAGCGGCTGGTGCGGATCGACCCCGGAGCGGCCGGGCTGCGCGCCTTCCCGGTCGCGGCCTGGGAGGGGTGGCCGGGGGCCGGGCGCCCGGGGCTGGCGTCCGCCTCGGGGCACCTGCTCGCCTCCGACCCGGCCGGGCGGCGGGTGGTGATCCTCTCGGAGGCGGGCGCGCTCCTCGCGGCGCTCTCGCCGGCGGACGGAGACGGCGAGCCTCTCTTCCGCCGCCCCGCCGGCCTCGCCGCCGACCCGGCGCGCGACCGGCTCTGGGTGGCCGACCCCGGGGGGCGGAAGATCTACGGCTTCGCGCTCTCCGAGCTCCTCGCGGCCGCGGGCGCGCCGAGCCGGGCCGGGTCGGAGAGGTAGGCGCCGGCGTTCACGCGGCCGGGGTCGCGCAGCGTGACCTCCTCGCCCACGCCGAGCAGGCGCTCGGCGAGCTCGACCCCCTGCATGAAGGCGTGGTCCTGGTTGGAGACCTCGTACTTCCAGGCGCCGAAGCGCCCCCGCGAGTGGATCCCGAGCCGGTCGAGGCCGGCGAGGAGCGGGTCGAGCACCGCGTCGCGGCCGAGAAACGGCGTCGGGTAGCCGTGCTCCTCGCGGTGGTGCCAGAGGCTCGCGACCCGGACCGCCGGCGGCACCAGCCCGTCGGTGCGGAGCGCCGCGACGACGGCGTCGCCGAGGCCCGCGGCCGCGACCGGCCGGTGCGGGCTCTCGCAGACTTCGGCCATCAGCGACCAGTGGCCGTCGCCCTCCGGCACGTGGTGCGGGGAGTAGTTCGAGAAGACGGTCACCCGGTAGTAGGGGCTCCCGGGCTCGGGGAAGTAGAGCCAGCCGACGCCGTCGAGGGCGGCCGGCCGTGGGCCGCAAAGGCCCACGCCCACGACGTGGACGGCGCTGTGGCGGAGGCGCCGGCCGAGCGCGCGGAGCTCTCCGGGCAGGCCGGCGGTCATCTCCACGAGGCGGTCGAGCGGGGCGGTCGAGAGGATCGTCTCCCAGGCGAGCTCCTCGCCGGAGGCGAGCCGCAGGGTGCGCGCCGCGGCGTCGATCCGCACGACCCGCGCGCGGCAGCGGCGGCGTTCGCCGGGGAGCAGGTCCGCCACGGCGCTCCAGATCGCCCCGGTGCCGCCGCGCTCGGGGAAGCGGAAGGTGCGGTTCGGGCCCCAGTCGGCGTCGTCCTCGCCGGCCGCGAGCTGGCGGCGGAGGCGCTCGAGGTCCGGGGGCGCGACCCGCTCCCCGACCCAGCCCCAGTCGAGCTCGCGGAGCGGGTAGCCCCAGACCTTCTCGTTGTACGGTTCGAAGAAGAGCTCGGCCAGCCCCTCCCCGAAGGTGGCGAGCACCCACTCGTGAAAGTCGCCTGGCACCCTCTCGGCCCTCTCGGCCACCGAATCCGGCAAGTCGTCCGGCAACTCGCCTGGCACCTTCTGCACCCGCAAGTCGCCTGGCACCTTCTGGAGGCGTTCGAGGCCGGCGAGCGCGCGCTCGCGGTCGGCGGCGGGCAGGCGGTGGAGGTTGTGCTGGAGCGGGTAGGGCACGAGGCGGCCGCCGAGCCAGACCCCGGCGCGCCGCCGGTGGTGGAGCCAGCCCGCGCCGAGCGCCCGGTCGAGGACCGCGTCGTAGTAGGCGTAGTGGCTGAACTGGACGTGCCCGCCGCAGTCCCAGGTGAAGCCCTGCGGGTCGACGTAGCTGGCCGCGAGGCCGCCGGGTCCCTCGCGCGCTTCGAGGAGGAGCCAGTCGGCGTGGCCGAGCTCGTGGAGCCGCCAGGCGGCGCCGAGCCCGGCCGGGCCGGCGCCCACGAGGAGGATCCGGCCGGGGTCCCTCACGGCGCCGCCGGGGCGCGGCGCAGGCGCAGGATCTCGGCGGCGGCGGCGGCGGCGAGGCGGAGCGCCCTTCCCGCGGCGAGCGAGCTCTGGCCGGCGCGGCGGCCCGCGAACGGCACCGGGACCTCCCGGAGGGAGAGCCCGCGGGCGACGGCGAGCGCGGTGAGGGCCACGTTGGGGACGGCGGAGTTCTCCTCGAGCCGGGCGAAGAGGTCGGCGAACGGCTCGCTGCGATAGAGCCGGAAGGGGCAGTTCACGTCCGCCGGCGCCCCGCCCGCGACGAGCCGGACGGCGAGCCGGGCGCCGCGGGAAAGGAGGCGGCGCGAGAGCGACTGCGGACGCCCCTGGCGCGCGCCGAGCACCAGGTCGGCCCCCTCCCGCGCCCGCCAGAGGTCGGGGAACGCCGCGGCCGGGATCTCGCCGTCGCCGTCGGCCTGGGCGATCCAGCGCCCCCGCGCCTCGCGGAAGCCGCGCAGGATGGTCGGTCCGTGCCCCCGGTTCGCCTGGCGGGTCACCACGAGCCGGGGATCGGCCGCGGCGAGGGGCGCCAGCGCCGCCGCCGTGCCGTCGGTCGAGCCGTCGTCGTAGAGGCGGATCTCCCAGGCGAGGCCGAGCCCGTCGAGCGCGGCGCGCCACTCCGCGGCCACGGCGGCGATCGCCGCCGCCTCGTTCCAGGCGGGCACGACCAGCGAGAGCTCGATCGGCTCCGGCATCGGGGCGGAGCGTAGCAAACGCCCCGCGGAGAGGGGGGCTCTACGGCGTGGAGATCTCGAGCCGGGCGCTCGCGGCGTGCCATCGCCAGACCTCGACGAAGGTGTGGCCGCCGTCGCCCTCTCGCGTCAGCTCGAGAGAGCGATCGTCGAGGCGAACCCGCTCGATCGCGCCCCAGGACCCACTGTCCCGGGGAAGGCGGTCGAGCTCGACAGCGGTGCCCTCGCGCACGCCGAACAGGAAGAGCACCGAGCGCGCCCGCTCGCTCCCGGCGGCGCGGTGGAGAACGACCACCGCCTCGCGCGCCGGGTCACCGGTGAGGTCCCCGAGAAAGACCTCCGTGGCCGTCACGGCGCAGGGTCCGACACTCTCCCGGGTGCGCCCGAGGCGCAGCTCGGCCGTGCATCCCCCCAGGGCGTAGGCGCGGCCCTCCCAGTCGATATCGCTCACGTCCTCCACCGGCGGCCGGAGCGGGGAGCTCGCGACCGGAAGGCCGCGCTCGCGCAGGGCCGAGGCCAGCCGGTCCGCCGTTCCCAGGGATCCGGCGGCGACCGCGGAGCCGTAGGCGTCGAGCCCCGAGCGGTCGCGCACCTCGAGCGGCGCTCCGGCGCCGAGCAGCGCCTCGACGGCCTCGAGGTGCCCCCCCCGGGCCGCCGCGTGGAGCGGCGTCTCCCCCTCGGCCACCTGCGCTCCGGGGTCGGCCCCGGCCGCGAGCAGCAGGGAAACGACCGCGGCGTGGCCTCCGTCCGCGGCGAGGTAGAGCGGGGAGCGCCGGAGCTTGGCGCGCGGCCCGGGATCGGCGCCGGCCGCGAGCAGCCGGCGGACCACCTCCTGCCGCCCCTCGCGTGCGGCGTAGTGGAGTGCCGTCTCGCCCCAGGAGTTGCGGAGGTCCACAGTCGCGCCCGCGCCGAGCAGATGCCCGACCACGTTCGCCTCGCCTCGCTCGGCCGCGAGCATCAGGGCGCTGACCCGGAACTTCCGCTGGGAATCGGGGTCGGCGCCAGCGCCGAGCAGCGCGGCGACCTGGTCGGCAGTCCCGGTGCGGACCGCCTCCAGGAGCGACCTCGCGGCGTCTGCCGGCGGCGCCGTGGAGTGGACCGGCCGGGGGGCGAGCGCGAGCAGGAGGAGGAGCGCCACGGGGAGGGGAGACCTGGGCAGGAGCATGGGCACAGAGGCTAGCAGAGGCCCCCTGGGCAGGCCGCTGTGCCATCGCGTAGCATCCACGGGAATGCGGCGAGGTCCGGGCCCCTGGCGCGTCGAGATCGCGCGGGGCCCGGCGCGGCCGACTCCCAGAGAGGTTCCCCCATGAAGCCGAAAGCGTCTCTCCTGCCGTGCGCGCTCGCGGGCGCGCTCCTGCTCGCGTTGCCCGGCGCCTCGGTCGCCGGCGGCGGCCCCGCGGTGATCCGGGCGTCGCGCGTTGGCATCTCTCCGGCGCTGCGCGACCTGCCGCCGGCGGCGGCCGACGCCCCGGG
>JAHDVN010000082.1:0-5755 GCA_023384635.1 Thermoanaerobaculia bacterium | reverse complement strand
GGCGGCGAAGCGGTCCCGATCAACCCCCTCGGCGAGATCGGGCGCGCGGCGGAGGCGCCGGGCGCGGTGCCGGCGAGCGACGACTGGGCGCTGCAGGAGTTCTTCACCCCCGGCGAGGCGCCGGCCGCGATCCCGGCCCCGGCCCTCACCTTCGAAGGCATGAACAACACCTTCGGGGTGCTGCCGCCGGACACCACGGGCGACGTCGGTCCACGGCACTACGTGCAGATGGTCAACCTGGGCATCGCCGTCTACGACAAGGCGACGGGCGCGGTGCTCCTGGCGCCGCGCGACACGAACCTGCTCTGGACGGGGTTCGGAGGGCTCTGCGAGAGCCACAACGACGGCGACCCGATCGTCCTCTACGACCCGCTCGCGGACCGCTGGCTGGTGAGCCAGTTCGTCTATCAGCCGGGAAGCTATCGCCAGTGCATCGCGATCTCGCAGAGCGGCGACCCGACCGGCACCTACTGGCTCTACGACTTCCTCTACAGCACCACGATCTTCCACGACTACCCCCACCTCGGGGTCTGGCCGGATGGCTACTACATGACCGCCAACCAGTTCGGCCCCGGCGGATGGGACGGCGGCGGGGTGGCGGTCTTCGAACGGGAGCAGATGCTCGTCGGGGCCACGGCGCGGATGATCCGCTTCGACCTCGGCAACGCGACGCCGCTGGGGCTCAACTACGGGGGCCAGCTGCCGGGCGACTGGGACGGCGGCGTGCCCATCCCGGCGGGCACCCCGAACTTCGTCATGCAGTGGGACGACTCGAGCTGGATCGGCGACCCGACCGACACGCTGCGCGTCTGGCGCGTCCACGTCGACTGGGTGACACCGGCCAACTCGACGGTCGGGACGAACGCCAACTTCGACCCGAACCACTTCCTGCCCACCGCCGACGCGAACGTCCTCAACTGCCCTTCCGTCTCGGGCCAGGAGCGGCCCTGCATTCCGCAGCCGGGAACCGCGATCCAGCTCGACGCGATCGGTGACGGACGGCTGATGCACCGGATGCCGATCCGCAACTTCGGCACCCACGACTCGATGCTCGCCACCAACACGGTCGGGGTCGGCGCCTCGAACCGCCAGGCCGCGCCGCGCTGGTACGAGATCCGCGGTCTCCTCTCCGGGAGCCCGGCCGTTCATCAGCAGGGCACCTACGCCCCGGACGGCACGAACCGCTGGATGGCGAGCCTCGCCATGGACGCGCAGGGCAACGTGCTCCTCGGCTACTCGGCAGCGAGCGCCTCCGTCTTCCCCGCGCTCCGCTACACCGGGCGCCTGGCGGGGGACCCCCTCAACCAGATGCCCCAGGGCGAGGCGATCTTCTTCGCCGGCGCGGGCAGCCAGACGTCGACCTCGAACCGCTGGGGCGACTACAGCACCATGTCCGTCGACCCGGGCGGCGACGAGTGCGGGTTCTGGTACACGAACGAGTACTACGCGTCCAACTCGGGCGCGGGCTGGAGGACGCGCATCGGCACCGCCGCCTTCCCCGGCTGTCTCCTCCTCGACGACGGCTACGAGAGCGGCGGCACCTCGAGCTGGAGCGCCGTGGGCCAGTAGCGGGCGGGCTTCTCTTCCCCGCAGGTCCCGCGCGGCCGCGAACGCCTCGCGATCAGGCCGCCGTCCCGCCGCCGCGCGAGCCGGCGCCGGCGGTGCAGCCGTGCCGAGCGCGGACACGCAGCCCGGCTAGCGCTTGCGTCCGAAGGTCGCTTCGAGCCCGGCGAGGAGCGCCCGGCGCTCGGCAGGCGCCAGCCGCGCCTCGGGATGGGCCAGCAGGTAGGTGCCGAGGGGCATCTCCCCCTCGGCGTAGGCTTCGTAGGCCTCGTCGCCGTCCTGGCGCTTCCGCCCCCAGTCGGAGACGTTCAGCTTCTCTCGGCCCTCGTCGACATCGCGCTGGACGAGCCAGGAGGCGGGGGCGACGTGGCTGTACCAGGGCCAGCGCGTCCCGTGGCTGTGGCAGTCGCCGCAGGTGCGCAGGAAGAGCGCCCGCGTCGTGGGCGAATCCCAGCGCGGCTCGGCGGCCACGGGCGGATTCGCGTGGTCGCGTCCGTAGGGCACGAGTTGGGCGAGGAGCAGGAGCCCGATCGCCGCGAAGAGGGCGCGGAGCGCGACCCGGCGCAGCGGGCGGGCGGGGCTCATCTCCGCCTCCTCACGTGCAGGGGAAAGCGTCGGTGTCCCCCACCGTCTGCGGGTAGAGGCCGAGCGGGTTGGCGTAGACGCGCAGCGCGCCCGTCTCGGTGTCGCGCACGGTGACGGTGAACCCCTGGTTGGTGAGCCCCGAGACGAAGACCCAGAAGCGGTTGCCGAGCGCGGGAATGCAGGCGTCGAGCACCTTGACCCCCATCTCGAAGTTGGCGGCGTCGAAGAAGAACCAGAAGACCGACTCGTCGCTCTCGGCCCTCTGGCCGCCGAAGCTCATCACGCTCGCCGTGCCTGCATCGACGCCGGTCTGCCAACCGACCTTGACCTCGAAGCGTCCGCCGAGCAGGCAGGCGGTGGTGGCGTCGCGCACGCACGGCCCCGTGGGAGCCGGGCTCAGGAACGGCTGGAGGTGGGGGAAGGCGACCGAGAAGGCGCCGTCCACGTCGGCGTTGCGGTAGTCGCAGCCGTCCTCCGGGTTCGGCCCGCGGGCGCCGCGCAGCTGGCCGACGATCTGGCCGGAGGGGAGCAGCACCGGCGAGCCGGAGCTGCCGCCGAAGGTGCCGCCGTAGTTGGGGATGCCGTAGAGGTACTCGGGGCGCGCGGCGCCGGTGCAGGCGCCGAAGGTGGTCGAGAGCGTCGAGCGCGAGTACGACTGCGTGTAGAGGCCGTTCACGTACGGATGCGAGACGCGGTGGAGCGTCGTGCCGCTCGCCACCGTGGCGGTGGTCCAGCCCAGATAGGCGCGGGTGGGGCCGGGCGGGGCGGTGGCGAGCCGCAGGAGCGTGGTGTCGGTCGCGCTGCGCGTGACCAGCAGCGTGGCGCCGTTCACCTTGGGGAAGGTGCCCGGGATGGTGCCGCCGCAGGTATCGGGGCGCACGTCGAACCAGGCCTCGAGGCTCGCCGCCTCGGTGCCGGTGCTGATGCAGTGGTGGGCGGTGAGCAGGTAGGGGATGAAGCCGGGGACGCCCGAGTCGTTCACCAGCGCGCCCGTGCAGACGTAGGTGCCGCCGTTGCTCTGGAAGCGCAGGTGGGCGATGGCGTGGGTGACGTCGGCGAAGGCGTTGAACCCCTGCCCCTCCGCGTAGCAGGTGGCCGAGCGGATGCACTCGCCGGCTTTGGCGGCTCCGGCGCCGTCGCGCACCGGAAGGCCCGCCTCGTCGAGCAGGAAGCTCTCGGCCACCGCGTCGACCGTCCACGAGGCTGCCCCGGTCCCGGCCGGGAGAACCGCCTCGAGGAAGAGCTCGGCGCCTGCGACGCTGGGGGTCCAGAGCGTGCCGCCCGCGTCCCGCAGCTCGAGGCCGAAGGCGGCGCCCTCGCCGTCGCGGCCCCAGACCCAGAAGCGGGTGCCGGCGGGGGCCTGGAGCCCCGCGAGGCGGAGCCGCAGCCGCTCGGCGCCGGCGACGTGGATCCAGCTGCCCCAGCCGAGCTCGCCCGCGAGCGCCTCGCCGAGGCGGCCGCCGGCATGCGCCGCGAACCCCTTCGCCGCCGCCCGCTCGCCTTCGCCGAGCGCCACCGCGAACGGCTCGGGGAGGGTCCGCACGAAGCCGTCCCGCCGCGGCAGGTTGCCGGCGAGGTTCCAGGCGACGAGGGCGTCGAGCTGGTCGGCCGCCCCTTCGGCCGCCGGCCGCAGGCTCGCGGCCGGCGCGGCGAGCAGCCCCTCGGCGAGGCGCAGCGGTGGCGGCGCGACCCTCTCGACCGGGAGCCGGACGATCTCGAGCGGCGCCTCGGCGGCCGCCAGCGGCAGCGCGGCGACCAGGAGGGCGCAGGCGAGGAGGGAGGACGGGCGGAGGTCGGCGCGGCGCATGGGAGTCCTCTCTTCCGCGCGACCCCGGGGCGGTCCCCGGAGGCGCGGCTCGGGCGGCGATCTGGCTCGAGTCTACCCGCCTTCGGACCCGCCGGTAGGATACGCAGCCGTGAGCAGCCCCCTCCGCCAGCTCGGCGTGGTCCTCGAGATGATCAAGTGGGAGCACACCCTCTTCGCGCTGCCCTTCGCGCTCATGGGGATGGCGCTCGCGGCCGAGGGGTGGCCGTCCTGGCAGACGGTGGGCTGGATCCTGGTGGCGATGGTCGGAGCGCGCAGCGCGGCGATGGGCTTCAACCGGCTGGCCGACCGCGAGATCGACGCCGCCAACCCGCGCACGCGAGGCCGGGCGCTGCCCGCCGGGCTCGTGACGCCCCGTTTCGTCGCCCTCTTCGTCGCGGCGTCGGCGGCGCTCCTGCTGCTCGCCGCGTGGCGGCTCAACCCGCTCTGCCTGGCGCTCTCGCCGCTCGCGCTCGCCGTGCTGCTCGGCTACTCGTACACGAAGCGCTTCACGGCCCTCTCGCACCTCGTGCTCGGCGCCGCGCTCGGAGGCGCGCCGATGGGGGCGTGGATCGCGGTGCGCGGCGAGGTGGCCGCGGCGCCGTTCGTCCTCTCCGCCGCGGTGGTGCTCTGGGTCGCCGGCTTCGACGTCCTCTACGCGCTGCAGGATCGGGAGTTCGACCGCGAGACCGGCCTGCGCTCGATCCCGGCCCGGCTCGGTGTCCGCGGGGCGCTCCGGGTCTCCGGGCTCCTGCACCTCGGCACGCTCGTGCTCCTCGCCCTCCTCCCCGCGCTCTATCCCCCGGGCCTGGGCACGGCTTATTGGGTCGGCCTCGCCGGCTGCGCGGCGCTCCTGGCCTACCAGCACGCGATCGTGCGCCCCGGGGATCTCTCGCGCCTGAACGCCGCCTTCTTCACCGCCAACGGCGTGCTGTCGGTCTGGCTCTTCCTCGCCACCGCCGCCGACCTGGCGCTGGGCTAGGGGATGCGCCGCCTCTTCCTCGTGCTGGCGGCGCTCGGAGCCCTCCTCTGGGCGCCGCGGCTGGCGACGCCCGAGTTGCTCGCGGACGAGTTTTTCTACCTCCCCTCCTTCGCGCTGGTCGCGGAGGGCCGGTCGCCGTACGAGAATCGCGCCTTCCTCTACCCGCCTCAGCTCGCGGTGCTCGGGGCCTGGGCGACGACGCGCCTCGGCGCGCTGCCCTTCTTCGCCTGCCTGCGCCTGCTCGAGTATCTGGGAATCGTCGCGGCGGCCACCGTGGCGCTGGCGCGCACGCCGTGGAGCTTCCGCGCGCGCGTGGTCGCGGGCGTCGCGCTCCTCTGGCTCTCGCCGGCGGTCGCCTCGGGGCTGCGCCTCGGCAACGTGGTCTTCGCCGCCATCGGCGCGGCCCTCGTCGCCCTCCACCTCTGGCCACGCCGGCCGGTCGCGGCCGGGCTCCTGCTCGCCCTGAGCGTGGCCCTGAAGCCGATCGCGGTCGCGGCGATCCCGCTCGCCCTCGTGTTTCGCACGGCGCCGGAGGCGGCGCGCGCCGCGCGCCGGTTCGGCCTCGTGGCGGCGGGCGCCTTCGCGCTGACCCTGCTCGCAGTCGTCCCGCAGCTGGGGGGGATCGGCAGCCGGCTGGCCCCCGAGCCGGCGGTCACGCGCGCGCTGACGCCGCACCGGCTGCTCTACCTGCTCACCGGTGCAAACGCGCCACCGCCGCTGCTCGCCGCGGTGGTCGTCGGTCTCTTCGCGCTCGAAGGGCTGCGGCGCGAGCGCGAGCCCGGCGAGCTCCTCCTGCGCGCCGGAGTCGCCTGCCCGCTCGC